>NZ_JBQHVY010000003.1:0-200355 GCF_052064255.1 Oribacterium sp. HCP3S3_B9 | reverse complement strand
AGCATCATTATAAAGGAGTGGACCACTAAGATAGAGCTCGTGCCGACCGTTCAGAAACGGAATGCGGCCGTTTTGCTTCGCAAACCCGGCCGATTAGCTCCGCAATATGCACGTGAACGGTATGATGAAAAGGAACTAAAGGATGCGCTTATAGAGAAAGTTAATAATTTCCTTATGGAATTAGGTACTGGCTTTGCTTATATGGGTAGGGAAGTGAGAATTGAGGTAGGAGATACTGAAAAATTCATAGATATGTTATTTTACAATACTCAAAGGCATTGCTATGTTGTTGTAGAAATAAAAACAGGAAAATTTGATTCTTCTTATGCAGGTCAATTGGGAACTTATGTTGTGGCTATCAATCATCAGATGAAAACAGAAGCTGATAATCCTACTTTGGGACTTCTGATTTGTAAAGATATGGATAAAGTAGAAGCTCAGTATGCATTAGAGTCTACTAGCCAGCCACTTGGTATTTCTAGCTATGAATTATCAAAACTTATACCAGAAGAGTTCAGAGGTAGTATGCCTACCATTGAAGAAATTGAGGCTGAATTAAATGAATAACTTCTAGTTTGTTGTACAGTTGGGCAGCGATGAAACTTAGGAGTTGTGGGGGTAAGTTAAATAAGAAAGTGCTTCATATGGGGCGGCTAGGTATCGCCTTACATCAACAGAGTATTCCGGAGGAAAAGACATGGAAGCAGCCTTTTCGGGGAAACTGCCCCCGATATATAAGCGTAATGGTAGAGAATGCTATTTGGATCCTATCCGAAAAAAACTGATTTATATTACGCCGGAAGAAACGGTAAGGCAGAGCGTGATCCTGTATTTGACGGATACGCTGCATGTTCCGATACAGGAAATCATTTCGGAGCAGCACTTATCGCACTATGGCATCACAAGCAAAAAGAGGGCGGATATCGTCATTCATGCGCTGGATGCAGATCAGCAGTCGGTACCGATCGCAGTGATTGAGTGCAAGGCACCCAACGTGTATCTGGACATGAAGGCGAAGGAGCAGATGTTTGAATACTGTGATCTGATGGGTGCTACGTATGCCATGCTTACAAATGGAATTGATCAGTACTGCTTCAGATATGATGCGGAAAAGGATGATTACATAAGCCTGACGACATTACCGGATTATAAGGGGATGCTGTCGGATCAATATGAAGAATGGGATCTCGGAGAGCTTCCACCACGAATCCCATTCGACCGGCTGGAATCCTACCTGAAGAAAGATTTTTCTGATAGAGAAGACGATGATTACGGGGATGGTATCAGCAAATTAACGCCACTAAGTCTCGCCGTTCCGATATTTAATCTGTGGGAAGGTCTGCTGGATACACGCGTCAAGATGCCGACCGGAAAATATGGCCTGTTTGAATTGATTGAAGATTACGGCGTACGAATGTTATCGTATGGCAATGCAGCTGGCGGTAAGTTCTTTGGCCCTTACCGATCGTTTCTCGTGAAGGTCAATGAGAATACAGAATTCTTCTCCATCGGCGTTACAACATATTGTAAAAGCACGAGTCCGGATAAGGTAAAAACCTGCATCGTGGTTGCTCATGATGATGAAAAAGAGGCACATCATGCGTTACAGTTAGTTGTCGAGGATAATGTGGCCATCACTGGTGATAAAGTGAGTTTTTATCATAGTGGGAAAATTGCGGTCGGAAGACAGGGCAGTGGTAAAATTGATGAACTCAGGATGTTTGTCGAAGATCGGTATCCGCGAATCATCAGTGGAAAACGATTCTTTCTCGGCAGTATCGTACATGATCGGCTATGGCGTCTGGATGATCCAGATGTCATTGGGCTTATAGAGAATTTGATTTCATATTCAATCGTTCGTGATGAATATAGAGAATATGTGAAGGCGAAGCGTCATTAAATCAGGTGGCTTAATGACCGAAAGATAGGAAGTTTTTTGACAGTTGGCTCCCATAGCGGTCAGCGATTGTCCACTACGGGTCAAATATTGATTTTGCATTGCTTTTGTCTGTACAAATGTATATGATATAGTTAGAAAAAACTCGAAAGGAGTGTTTACTATGGCAACAAAATCAGCAAATTTATACGCACGCATTGAGCCTGATGTAAAAGAACAGGCAGAAGGAATCTTAGCAGCATTAGGAATTCCTGCATCCAATGCAATAAATATGTTTTACAAACAAATTATTCTTCAAAGAGGACTTCCTTTTGAAGTGAAAATGCCATCCGCTCGTCCTGTAGATGTTAGTGCATTATCAGAAGCACAGATGAATACAGAACTTGAGAAAGGATATGCGGATATGCAGGCAGGTCGTACTAGATCAGCAAAATCTGTTTTTGCTGATATTCGCAAAGATTATGATTTATGATATCGTGATTTCAGATCAGGCCGAGACAGACCTTCGTGAAATCTTCGAATACATTGCTTTTGAACTGCAGGCACAGATGGCAGAATTGTTTCAATCATCTCGAACCAATATCGTGGAACATATACGAAATATCTATGAAGAAGGCGAGTTAGATGAAGATTTAACCTGTCGGAATTTCCGACAGGTTCGAACAGTATAATGAAAAAGAACAGATTTTGGAAGGGGTTTCAGCACACATGATAGAATCTGCCTATGGCGGATTAATGAATTGATTGCATGGGTAGAAGAAGCTACGGCACTTTTGCGACCATCAACTTACTCCTCATCGGAGCAGGTTGATGGTCGTTTGCTTTTGCATTTTCTGCGCCTGAAGATCCCAAGGATCAGAATGATACTTTGACGGATACCAGGAGTGGTTGATTCAAATGCTGTACTCACTCATTTATGCCCACGCATCCTCCGCCTTCGGGATCCGGATGCCGGTCAGCAGCTGCTGCTCCCACAGGAACCACTCGCCGGTCGACGGCTTGTTCCGGAGTTTTAGCGGTCTCGGGCTGTCGGCACCACTGCAGGCCACATAGAGCGTAAGATAGCCATCCTCGCTCCGGCTGTTTGCATTCTCCGATACCGAAACACGATACGGAAGTGCCGGCGTGTAGTTATTCTCTGGTGTCGAACCGACAAAATAGGATCGCATCAGATAGGTCTTTCCGCGGAAACGATCCTTGATAAACTGCTTATCCATACCATTTAATGGTCGCGGTCCGCGCAGAAAATCCAGCATCTTTTCGGTCTCTGCCGGATTCTCAGGATAGAGGGCCAGCACAGCGACCGTGAGTGCGGCTACTTCCTCCGGATTCTTCAGTGTTGCCTGCGGCATCGCCTTACATTCTCCCAGTGTCTTCGGAAGGCGGTCCATCGTAATCACGCTCATATCGTACCTCCTTTTCGTTATGTACGGGAACCTTCATCTCGTCCCATACTTACATATCTGCACGGATCATCACAAAAGAGTTTACCTTATAGCTATAGTTTACCATGGCAGGGCACGGATATTTTCTTTTATTTTTATATACGCATATTTTCGATAAAAAAGCGAAGCCAATGTTTCAGATTCGGCAACATTGGCTTCGCTCTTCTCTTTATCCTCGGAAAATGTCTTGTGATGGAATGTGTTTTCTGCTCAGCTATCCGAGGAAACATCCAGGATGACGGCCTGATAGCCTTCCAGCGTGATGGTATCGCCTTCGGTCTTCAGTTGAGGCAGGTTGTTCAGTGCGACCTTTCGAATCTTCGACGAGAGGGTCAGGGTCTGGGGCTCGGTTTTGTAGTTTCCGATGACGAGCAGGGTCTGTGCAGCGCTCGTCCGGTAGTAGGCCATGACGCGGTCCTGGTCCTCGAAGACTGGAACCAGATCACCGTAAACGACCGTCTCGGCATAGCGAGGGTCCTTCCGGAGCGCCAGCAGACGACGGTAGTACAGGTAAACGGAATCCGGGTCGTTTTTCTGACTGTCCAGGTTGATTCGCGTGTAATTACGGTTTACAGGCAGCCACGGGGTGCCATCCGTGAATCCAGCATTGGCCGAAGCGTCCCACTGGAATGGTGTCCGGGCGTTATCACGGCTCAGACGGTTGACGGCCTTCAGTGCGGCGTCCGGTGTCAGTCCGGCCTTCCGTGCGACCTGGTATTCATCGAGCGTTGAAATATCGTTTACCTCGCGGATCGACTGGAATTCTACATTTTCCATACCGATTTCCTGACCCTGATAGATAAATGGAAGGCCACGAAGCATGATATTCATGGTGGCCAGCAGCTTCTTCGCAGGGATACTGCATTCACCTTCTGGGATATAGCGGGACACGCCGCGCGGTTCATCGTGATTTTCGATGATATTGGACAGCATACCGATGTCACCGACCTTCTTCTGACTGGCGAAGCAGCAGCTTCGGTAGTCGTTTGGTGTGATCGGTGTCTGGTCGTACCAGCCGTTCCCACTGCCACCGAAGATGGTCTCGTTAAAATCAAACATCGAGGAGAAGTAGCCGTGGTCACCGATGAAATCCGGAAGCTCTTCCGGCTTCTCGTTGAAGACTTCACCGACGGTAAAGGCGCCGTGTGGAAGGAAGCAGCGGTCACGCATCTCACTCAGAAAGGCACCGATGCCGTCGGCGTGCTTCAGAACCTCGCCCGCACCGCACAGGCCATCCGCGCGGTCTGCTGGATAATCCTGCCACGGAAGCGGCTTCTTGATGTTGATGATCGCATCGATGCGGAAGCCGGCGAGCCCCTTAGCGAGCCACCAGTTGATCATCGTATAGATTTCCTCACGCAGCTTCGGGTTTTCCCAGTTGAGATCCGGCTGCTTCTTATGGAACATGTGCAGGTAACACTTGTCCGGATGCCCCGGAAGCGGTTCCCAGACACTGCCACCGAAGTAGGAGCGCCAGTTGCACGGCCGCTTTCCATCTGGACAGTCTTCGATGTAGAAGTACTTTCCGTATTCACCTTCCGGATCCTCGCAGGCTTTCCGGAACCACGCGTGCTCATCCGAGCAGTGGTTGACGACGAGATCCATCAGGATGTACATATCGCGTTTTTTCGCTTCCGCGATCAGCCGATCCATGTCCTCCATCGTTCCGAAGCGAGGGTCAATGTTGTAGTAATCTGAGATATCATAGCCCTGATCGGCGAGCGGAGAGCAGTAGATCGGTGAGAGCCAGAGGATGTCGATGCCGAGATCCTTCAGATAATCGAGCTTATCGATGATGCCCGGAAGATCGCCGATGCCGTCTCCGTTCGTATCACAGAAGCTTTTCGGATAGATCTGATAAGCTGTTTTCGTGTGCCACCATTGTTTCTCCATAGTAAGTACCTTCCCCTCGAAAAAATATATACTGTAGATTACATCAGTCGGACGCAAAAGAAAAGAATTTATGGGGGCAGACCCTCTTACGACGCTTTCATAATTTCGTAAGGATTTCTTAATGGGGTCAGACCCCCTTACGAAATTCTTAAGGCCGTCGATGAAACGAGAATATAAAAAGTGCTCAAAACAGAAGATGGAGTTTTGGATATTATTTTGTGCTTTGTAAAATGCACATAAAATAGTTGACCGGATAACCACAAAAATATGATGGGCAGCATGCTGGATAAGTTGACATTATTTGTATAAGTTGTATAATAACGATACTGGACGAAAGTGTGTGCTTTCGTCGAAACGAATTTTTTTCTATACCATAGGGAGGCATAATGAAAAAACGTATTTTATCACTCGTCGTAGCAGGCGCGATGGCCATGTCACTCGCAGCATGTGGAGGCAGCGGCACACCGGCAGCAACTCAGGCAGCAAGTCAGGCAGCAACTCAGGCAGCAAGTCAGGCAGCAGCTGAGTCAAAGGCGGAGGACAACAAGGGCGGCGCAGATCCGGCACAGGTTGAGCTGAACCTGATCATCGCATCGAACCAGACCTCTGAGGAGAACCCATACTCCATCGGTATGGACGCATTCAAGGATGCACTGGAGGAGGTTTCCGGTGGAAAGGCGACCGCAACCGTTCATAAGGGAACCCTCGGCGAGAACGAGAACGAGCTCGTAGAGAAGCTTTCCATGGGTGCAGCAGATCTCGTTGTTGCATCTCCGGGATTCATGACATCCATCGGTGTACCAGAGGTAGATTTCTTCTCCCTGTACTACATCTTCGACAGCTTCGATCACTGGGAGGCAGCACTTGACGGCGATTTCGGTGCCAAGATGCAGCAGACCATCCTCGACAAGACAAACAACGGCTTCCGTGTTATGAGCTACTGGACCTCTTCCGTACGTGATTACTATGGTAAGAAGGCCATCAAGACACCGGCAGACCTGAAGGGTATGACCATCCGTACACAGTCCTCACAGGTTCAGCAGGAGTTCTGGAAGCAGTGTGGCGCGGTTCCTACCTCTGTTGCATGGGGCGAGCTTTACCAGGCATTACAGCAGGGCGTTGTAGATTCCGCTGAGAACGATTACACATCCTTCATGCTAAAGGAGCACCACAAGACGCCAAACGGCCACTATATCTGTGAGACTCA
The DNA here is from genome assembly GCF_052064255.1 of Oribacterium sp. HCP3S3_B9. Classification (NCBI taxonomy): domain Bacteria; kingdom Bacillati; phylum Bacillota; class Clostridia; order Lachnospirales; family Lachnospiraceae; genus Oribacterium; species Oribacterium sp. HCP3S3_B9. Next base: position 193,913 of record NZ_JBQHVY010000003.1, on the reverse strand, counting down.
CCACGATTTCACCACCCGTCTTCTCCTCATGGATGGCAACCGCTACAACAAGCTGACCGATGAGCAGAAGGAGTGGGTAGACGCAGCCTGCAAGAAGGCAACCGAGGTTGAGCGTGAGACCGTTTACACGATGTTCAAGACTTCCAAGGAGAAGGTAATTGCGGACGGCGCAGAGGTTACTGCATTTGAGGATATGGATATCGATGCATTCAAGAAGATTGCAGAGCCGATCCAGGAGAAGTTCGCAAAGGACAACGGCATGGAAGAAGAGCTTGAGATGGTAAAGAAGGCAAATCCAGCCAACAAGTAATCATCCGGCATTCGGACATCTGTTTCGATCGAAGCTGAAATTGACAGCGGACATCGAAACAAAGATCAGAAACTGAAACAGATCTCAGACAGAGAAGCGGGCAAACCGTAACGAAGAGCAGATCATCGACGCTGCAGGGAACGGATTGCAGCTTCTCTGTTTTTATCACTACATACTTGGGGTTAAATGATGAAAAAAGCAATTAAAGGTCTGAAAAATCTACAGGTTATGGTCGCAGCTGTATTCCTTTTCATCTTCCTGATGACCGTCGTCATCCAGATGGCGACGAGATTTATGGGAATCGCTGCAACATGGACCGAGGATGTATCGATGTATTCGTTCATCTGGGCAGTATTTATGGGTGGAGCTGCGATGGTTGATGACAAGCGTCACTTCGCATTCACCTCTTTCTATGACAAGTTGAAGAATGAGAAGGCGAAGAGCGTACTTCAGATCGTCATCGACATCGTCATGCTGATTTTCGCTGTGCTGATGCTTGTGTATGGCATTCAGATCACGAAGCAGTTCTGGAACTATACCTGGACGAACATCCCGAGCTTCAAGAGAGGCCCGACCTGGATGTGTCTTCCGATCTGCGGCGGTACCGCCAGCATCTATCTGGTTTATCAGATCTATGAAGAGATTATGAAGCTTGTTCACGGAGGTAAGGCATAATGGGCGCTCTACTGGTTATTTTATTTATCGTATTTGTTGCCATCGGTGTGCCGATTTCCTTCGCACTGGGCGTCGTTTCCTTCACCGGTATCATGTCGATGCCGACGATCCCGAATACGGTTGTATTCACGAAGATGTTCAATGGTATGAACTCTTTCACCCTGCTCGCGGTTCCGCTCTTTATTCTCGCAGCGAACCTCATGAACGAGGGTGATATCACGGACCGTCTGGTTGCCTGCAGTAACGCGCTGGTCGGCCGTTTCCGTGGTGGACTCGCATACTCGAACGTTCTCGTGTCCATGGTGTTCGGTGGTATCTCCGGTTCTTCACAGGCAGATACCGCAGGTATCGGTTCCATCCTGATCCCGGCCATGATCGACACCGGTTATGATGAGGGAACGGCTGTCGGTGTCACCGCAGCATCCTCTACACTCGGGTCGATCATCCCTCCGAGTATCACCATGGTTGTGTACGCGGGTATTGCAAACTGCTCGACGAGTGCCCTCTTCATGTCGGGTCTCTTTCCTGGCATCCTCCTCGGACTGTCTCAGATGGCCGTCGTTAAGATGTATTCCAAGAAGAAGAACTTCCCGAAGATGGACCCGGTTCCTGCAAAGGATGTGGCGAAGCTCGTACTGGATTCTCTTCCGGCACTGCTTTCCCCGGTTATCCTGATCGGTGGTATCGTCACTGGTTTCTTCACGCCGACCGAGGCATCCGCTGTATGCTGCGTATATGCACTTCTGATCGGCCTGTTCTTCTACCGTTCACTGAAGTTCAACATGCTTCCGAAGATCCTGATCGAGACCATGAAGCTGTCCTCCCTTTCCCTGTTTGCACTTGCAACCGCGAACGCACTAGGTGAGCTCCTCAGCTACTATCAGCTGAACATGATCGTACAGTCCTTCTTCGTCTCCATCCCGGGTGGAAGAACCGTATTCCTGATCGTCGTTGTGCTGTTCTTCCTCTTCATCGGAACCTTCATGGATGCGGTACCGGCGATGATCCTGTTCTGCCCGATCATCCTTCCGTCCGCAGCAGCACTCAATATCAGCCCGATCATCCTCGGACTGATCATCATCGTAACCCTGGCCCTCGGCCTCGTTACACCACCGTACGGCCTCTGCCTCCTCATCGCATCGAGTATCGCGAAGATCTCGATCGAGGATGCCTTCAAGGGAACACTACCGTACTTCCTGTCTTCCCTTGCGGTACTTGCGGTTATGATTCTGTTCCCGGACATCTGGCTTCAGATTCCAGCCTTCCTGTTCCCGGCACTGTTTGCATAAGGATACCATGAAGCGTATGTTTATCATGCGCATAACGAAAAAGCTCCCGCGAGGGAGCTTTTTTGATGTCTGCAGTTATAAGGGCAGCTCCCCTTACGGCGACTTCAACGTTTTTTAAGAATTTCGTAATGGGGTCTGACCCCCTTACGAAATTCTTAAGGTGAGGATGGCGCCACGCAGGCAGTGGATCAGAAGAGATCCAGCATGTTGTCGAGGTAGAGTGCCTCGCGCACGTGAATCTGGTATTCCGGGCGGGTCAGGTAGTAGAGCAGGAACTCGAGGATCAGCGCACTGCCGAGGCCCCGCCCCTCGATCTTAAACTGCGAGAAGCCCATCGGAAGATAGACGTTCCGGATATCGTCCAGGCTGATAAAGCCTGGATTCTCCATCGCCTTCGAAAAGCGATAGCCTTCGGCTGCATGCGGGGCAGCGCAGTGATGCTCCGGACCGGGTATCCCGAGGGCGATGCGGCTGACTGCTTCATAGCAGGCCTTTCGGTCCCGACAGCCGAACCAGCAATACTCGTTGCAGAGAAATTCGACCTTGTTCTTCGCTGCCTGTGGCAGTGCACGAAGAGATGGCCATACCTTATTCAGGCGGAAATCCGGCACGACGAAACGAAATTCTGGCCGCGTGAGCTCATGACGAAGCTCTGTGAAATCCGTCAGTACCTTCGTGGTCGAGGAGACGAGATAGAGCTTCGGATAGTGCGTCCGAAGATAATCGATCAGCAGATCGGAGGACACGATCACGCCGTTCGCCGGCGCTGCTCCTTCCGAAAACAGACGGCACAGCGCATTGCAGGCCGGATCGTGCAGATGCTCCGGCTGCAGCAGGGAATTACTGAAGGTGAGGCGGGCAGAGATGCCGTAGTCCCGCATGAGTGTCAGCACATTCTCCGGGGCGGCTGTGCCATCACTGATGCGTCCACCGCTCCAGATCGCGTCGCGCGGTGCGCCATAGATCGAGCCGATCTCGCACCAATCATAGAAGTACGCCCGATGTGCACGGTACAGCGGGAGAAAACGGGCATAGAGCTCATAATATTCGAACAGGCCAGGCAGATGAAACCAGGCTTTTGTGGTGTTTTCGACAGGCATGATACCTCCTTCTATCCGTCAGATGATGTCGACGCATAAAAACTTTACAGCTTCGCACACATAAAGACGGCCCGCCGTTTTAACGGCAGGCTGTTTCGTGATAGGATCTTTTTACTTCGCCCAGCAGCTTTTATCGGTCTTTCCCTCATAATCGAAGAGGCCGTCGTTCTTTTCCTCGCGTGCCTTGATCAGGTGGTAAATGCAGGTGTTAAACGGCGTCGGAATGCCGCATTCCTCGCCCATCCGCATCAGCGTCCCGGAAAACATATCGATTTCCGTATGCCGTCCAGCATCGAGATCCTGCAGAGTTGAGTAGCGCGCGGCCGGCGACACCAGACAGCCCTTGCTGTCCAGCATAGCGAGCTTCTCCATGTCGACACCCCTCGCTTCTGCGATCTGTTCCACCTCGTGGCGGAGTCCATCGCTGATGGCTTTCATGTGCGCACTGTCCCGGTAGCAGCCCACGCCGACGCCGAGGATGGCCTGTGGCAGGTTGTTGCATACATTGAGCCGGAACTTGTTCCAGATCTCCTCGCGGATGCAGTCCGTGTGCCGCGTATGCAGGCGGGACCTTCCGAAGACATCCTCCATCGCGCGGATCCGTGCACTCTCGTAAGGAGCATTGGCCTCCCCATAGATGATCCCGACGGTCGTCTCCGGGTCGAAGCAGCAGCCCCGGCCCTCCTGGCGGGAGGACGCCACCTTGATCATCGAGTAGATCATGTGCTCCGCACCGATGGCAGAGGCGATGATGTCCTCACTGTCGACCCCGTTCATGAGGCTCATGACCGTCGTGTGTTCGCCGACGACCGCCCGGATCTCGGGCAATGCTTCCTTCAGGGCACCATACTTGAGGGCGACGATCAGCAGGTCGACTCCGTGTGCCTCGGCAGACGACAGGACCTCCGGATGGTATACATCCCCGTTGATGAGACAGCCGTCGTTCTTTAAGCGCTCCGCACGCGCGCCCTCAGCGACGAGGCTGAAGCGAAGATCAGGGCAGCCTGAAAATCCATAAATCACATAGGAGCCGACGGCACCAGCCCCAAGTAACGCAACTGACTTTATCTTTTCCATTTTCTCTCCAGTCATATCATGATTCGTCCACACATCGCTGGACATTCTAAAAAGCAGCACGATCAACGGTTGCGATGTTTCTGCCATAGCGGGACTTTACTACATAGTACAACAAAATTTCTTCATATGTCATTCCATCTGGTTCTCGCATCCACAGCACTACACTATAACGAAGCGATAGCCGAGTAGCGCCATCCACGCGATCGTGGCGAGCGGGACCAGGATACGGAACTTCCACTTCCGCGTTTTATGATGAAACATCCGCATGCCGAGCAGGGCACCCGGTGCGCCACCGACGAGCGCCGCCAGAATCAGCGTCTGCTCCGGAATCCGCCACCGATGGTGGATCGCCCTATACTTGTCGAGCCCATACAGCAGAAAGGCGATGACGCTCATAAAGATGACCCAGAGCGCGATGCTTTGATCTACATACTGATTCATAATCGGTTCCTCATACTTGAAATGTTACAGGGATAGAATAACACATAAAAATAATTGACAGTAAATTTTATTCTGTTTATAATCAACTCGATTTGAAAGACGAATCGTGTTTGTAAGAGTTTTTCAAAGCAATTTACCTACGGACCGCTCCACTGGGGCTAAGGCCATACGGACAGCCGGGTCCACTGCCGATCGGTAACTTCGGTTACCTTATTGATTGAGTTAGAAGCTCAGATTTTATAAGTTGGTTCCTTTACAACCATGAAATTGCACGTTAAACGCGCAGACTTGTGAATTGGTCAATAAAGAGTAGTAAAAGTAAGATTGCTATATAGACTCTCGACACGCTCAGTTTTTTGAAACGACAGATGAACACCCGGTTTCGGACTCCGAGGAGGGCGTTTCCTGTCCCTACATAAGCTGATTTCAGGCAAGTTTGCGTATATGCAGACTTGCCTTTTTTATTTCTGCTTCGCAGCAGCGGATGATGAGCGCATTGTGAGCATGCATGCTTAGCTGCGCACTCGAGTTGCCTGCGAAACAGAATTCGAACGAGAAGCAATGCGTGAGTAGCGTGCATGTCATGGTGGTGCCACGAACGGAGGTAATACATGAATGGAAATGCGAAACGCACGCGCCTGGATCAGCGGCGTGCACCGATCCACGAGGCGCTGGAGAACTTCCGGCGCATGCGTGTGGTCCCTTTTGATGTGCCGGGGCACAAGCGTGGCCGCGGCAACCCGGAGCTGACGGCGTTCCTGGGGCAGCAGTGCGTCGGCGTCGACGTCAACAGCATGAAGCCCCTCGATAATCTCTGCCATCCGGTGTCGGTGATTCGGGAAGCAGAGGAGCTGGCGGCCGATGCCTTCGGCGCAGCCCACGCCTTCCTGATGGTCGGCGGTACGACGAGCTCCGTACAGAGCATGGTGCTGACCGCCTGCAAGCGCGGCGATGAGATCATCCTGCCGCGAAACGTACACCGCAGCGTCCTGAACGCGCTGGTGCTCTGCGGTGCCGTGCCGGTCTATGTGAATCCGGAGGTGGACACCCGCCTCGGTATCAGTCTCGGTATGAAGCGTGAGCAGGTGGCGAAGGCCATCGCCGAGCATCCGAAGGCAGTCGCGGTGCTGGTAAACAACCCGACCTACTATGGCATTTGCAGTGACCTCCGCGCCATCGTGCGCATGGCCCATGATGCCGGCATGCTCTGCCTCGCGGATGAGGCCCATGGCACCCACTTCTATTTCGGTGGCGGTCTTCCGGTGTCCGCGATGGCAGCCGGCGCCGACATGGCCTCGGTTTCGATGCATAAGAGCGGCGGCAGCCTCACCCAGTCGAGTCTCCTCCTGACGGGACCGAATGTCAATGAAGGCTACGTGCGTCAGATCATCAACCTCACACAGACGACTTCGGGCAGCTATCTCCTCATGTCGAGCCTCGACATCTCCCGCCGGAACCTCGCCCTGCGCGGCCGGCAGGTCTTCCATCAGGTGGCGGATATGGCCGAGTACGCCCGTGAGGAGATCAATGCCGTCGGCGGCTACTATGCCTTCGGCAAGGAGCTCTGCAACGGAGATTCCATCTTCGATTTCGATACCACGAAGCTCAGTGTCCATACGCTGGACATCGGACTCGCGGGCATCGAGGTCTATGACATCCTGCGGGATGAATACGATATTCAGATCGAGTTCGGTGACATCGGCAACATCCTCGCCTACCTCTCCATCGGCGATCGCATCCAGGAGATCGAGCGTCTCGTGAGCGCGTTGTCCGAAATCAAGCGACGATATCATACGAACGGCGAGGGCCTGCTCAGCCAGGAGTACATCGATCCGGAGGTGGCCGCGAGTCCGCAGGAGGCGTTCTACGCACCGAAGAAGAGCCTGCCGCTGCGTGAAACTGTAGGCAAGGTCTGCAGTGAGTTCGTCATGTGTTACCCGCCAGGCATTCCGATCCTGGCACCAGGCGAGCGGATCACCGCGGAGATCCTCGATTATATCGAGTACGCGAAGGCGAAGGGCTGCAGCATGACGGGACCGGAGGATGCGGAGATTCTGCACCTGAACGTCATCGCCGAGTAAGCATCGTCGGAAGGAGGAAAGACAAATGGAAATGTGGTTTTCAGAGTTTCATACACCGGATGTGAAGCACAGCATCCGTGTGAACCGTCAGCTCTACTCGAAGCAGAGCGACTACCAGCGCATCGACATCTTCGAAACACCGGAGTTCGGTCGTGTGCTGACCCTCGACGGCAACGTCATGCTGACCGAGCGTGACGAGTTCATCTACGATGAGATGATCACCCATGTACCGATGGCCGTCCACCGGAACGCGAAGGACATCCTCGTCATCGGTGCCGGTGACGGCGGCGTCGTGCGGGAGCTCACCCGCTATGACCGCGTCGAGTGCATCGACCTCGTCGAGATGGACCCGCAGGTCATCGAGGCCTGCCGTGCGTATCTTCCGGGCAATGCCTGCCGTATGGACGATCGTCGCGTGCACATCTACTATGAGAACGCACTCAAGTTCATTCGTCAGTGCGAGGCCGAGTATGATCTTATCATCGTGGATTCATCCGATCCGTTCGGGCCGCACCGAGGAGATCGTTCACTTCGGCTACCGGGACTTCAAGTACCGGCTGGGCCGGATGTGACGGAAAAAATACATCAGCCGGTGAGCGGATTTTCTGCTCACCGGCTGATATATCTTGTAAAGCGGTTCACCTGGCGCTAAAATAGAGGCATCACAGGCGGTCGTCTGCGACCGCGACACAGAAAAGGGAGAACCACAGATGTTACATCATGAGCACAAGAATGAACGTTGGGTATTTTATAAGGATATCGTCACAGAGTCCGGTGGGGAGGGCGTCACGAAGCGTGTCCTTGCGTACTCCGATGACGTGATGGTCGTCGAGAATACCTTCGATGAGGGTGCCATCGGCAAGCTCCATCATCACCCGCACACCCAGATCACCTATATCAAGTCCGGTAAGTTCGAGTTCACGATCGACGGGGAGAAACACATCGTCACCGAGGGCGATACCCTTCTGAAGACCGACGGTGTCGAGCACGGCTGTGTCTGCCTCGAAGCCGGACAGCTCATCGACATCTTCACACCATACCGCGAGGATTTCGTGAAGGACTGAGTACGACACGCACTGCCGGGCGACTGCATTGAACGACCATATCACGGGGATGCTCGAAACGTCGAGGCCCCGTGATTTTTTCGATAGATGGAGGCAAGTATGATTTACACAGGTATATACGATGCAAAACTGATCTACGAGGAAGCCCAGGAGGCTACGCTTTCCGCCGGTCGGCTCCCGCTGAACGTCGCCGCGCAGGCGCAGGCCATCCAGGGTGGTTTTTCAGATGCCCTCACCGCAGCGCGTGCCCATGGCTCTTCCGGGGCCAATGCTGAGAAATTCGCTGATCCGCTCAGTGGGTGCGCAAATCGGGCGATGCAGACAGGCGTATCGATTCCGGGCTATCCGCATCCGGTACATACTGGAAAGCAGTGTGGCACGGTGATCGTGATTCCGGGTGGCGGCTACCGCTTTCTCAGCCACCGGGAGTGGGAACCAATCGCCCATGCCTTTAACGCCTATGGCTTTCGTGCACTTGTCTTCAACTATGACTGTGCGAGCGAAATCCTCGGCTTACGCCCGCTGAAACAGGTCGCCTGGGCCATCGGAAAGACGCGGGAGCTCTTCCCGGAGGAGCCGGTTTATCTATGCGGCTTCAGCGCCGGCGCACATGTTGCTGCCTCTGTCGGCATTCACTTCGATGATACGGACTGGAACGGCGATCCGATTTTCACCGAGGTACTGGAGGCGCTGCATCAGACCTCGGCCGATCCTGCGCAGCTCTTCCGTCCGGATGGACTGATACTCTGCTATCCGGTCATCAGTTCTGGAGCGTTCTGTCATCCCGGAAGCTTCGAGCGTCTGCTAGGAAAACGAGAGGACTTCATCGCGAAGTACGGTGAGGATACGGATTACGAACGCGCACGCCGCTGGTTCTCGCTCGAGACCCAGGTGCACGCATCGACTCCGCGGACCTTCGTATGGCAGACCGTCGAGGACGATTCCGTGCCGGTACAGAACTCGCTGCTCCTCGTGAACGCACTCGTCGAGCACGGCATCCCGGTGGAGTACCACCTCTATCCGAAGGGTGTGCATGGCCTCAGTCTCTCGACCGAGGAGGTCGTCGAACCGACGAAGCATCGCGAGATCGATCTCCACATCGCCGACTGGTTCGAACGCGCCATCGACTGGCTACTGTACAGTGAAGATAGTATAAGCTCAACAAACCTGGAGTGTGGAAAAAATGAGTGAAGAGTTTAACATCCGACATGCGCGTATAGTGGATATCAATGCGATCACCGCAGTGGAAGCTGCGTGCTTCCCGGCAACGGAGGCCGCGACGCGGGAGGAGTTTGAAGGGCGCATCCAGTATTATGGTGATCATTTCTGGCTGCTGTACGAGGGGGATCAGCTGATTTCCTTCGTGGATGGTTTCGTGACGGATGAAGCAGATCTCACGGATGAGATGTATGAGCGTGCGGAGATGCACGACGAACATGGTGCATGGCAGATGATTTTCGGCGTAAATACTCTGCCGGCGTACCGGAATCGGGGTTACGCCGGACGACTGCTCCGCCGCGCCATCGAGGACGCCCGGCAGCAGGGGCGAAAAGGCCTTGTCCTGACCTGTAAGGACCGCCTGGTGCACTACTACGCGTGCTTCGGCTTCGTGGATGAGGGCATCAGCGACTCTACACATGGAAACGTCGAGTGGCACCAGATGCGGCTGACCTTCGGCGATTAATTTCCTCTGATGGACCGATGGTAAGCAAGAGGCGCTGTGGTATAATAAATATATCTGTACTACTTCAAATGAAATTTCAAACCGGATTGAAAGGAACGTCCTTATCATGAAGAAAATGGCTTTATCATGATGAGTTTTGATTCTTATTGCAGACGATAAAGAGGGGGAAACCGCGATGGCAGATGAGCTGAAGAATACGACGACAGGTGCCGGCACCGTACCTGCAGGAACGCAGAAGCGGGCACCGCGAAACGATGTGAATGGCGTGCCGAGAACAGAGCGCTTGCGCCGCCCGGCCGATCCGAATGAGCTGCTGACCCATAACCAGCCACCGCGTCGTGCCATCCAAAACCGTCCGGCCGATCCGGAGCGGATGGGTGTACCGCTGCAGGCGGTGAAAAAGGAAGATGCATCGAGCTACACCGGTGGACTCGCAGCAGAGGAAGCCGCCGCGAAGCAGGCGAAGTCCCGCCGCAACAGCGACAGCTTCATGCCGGGTGCCGGCTATGAGGGACCGACCAATGCAGAGCTGATGATCGAAATCCGGCGGAACCGCTACATCATGATTACAGTGCTCGTACTGGTGCTGATCATGCTCATCACCTTCTTCGGTTTCGGCATCTACATCTACCGCACCTTCCAGACCTACGAAACGCAGCTGCAGGATGCCTTTGAAACCATGGAAAAGATCGACGATATGGTCGGTAAGCTTCAGCGCACCTACCAGGCCTACAGCGGTCAGATCGACGATTTCTTCGATGTCGTCAGCGAACTGAAGGGCTATGTCGAGACCTTCAAGAGCCTCCTCGGCTCACTTCCGAAGATCCAGCTCCCGTTCTAAGAGAAAATCGGTCATATGTCAGCACCGGTAATGCTAAATATCAGAAGCATGGAGTGGGAACGAGATATGAATAGATAGGATGTATACTGAGGTGGGCAGTCAAGCAAGAGATGTCCACTAAAGGCTCCATTAAAAATCAGCCGGTGAGCAGAAAATCCGCTCACCGGCTGTTACTGTTCAGGCCGGAGGGGCGGCAGCGGGATGCGAGCATCACGCCTCCACGACGAGACGTCCCTCCACTTCGCGTGCGAGGTGCTGGTTCACGGTGATGTACTCCTCGACGACATCGCGGGCCGAGGTGGAGAGTACACTGGTCTTGCCGTTTTCCTCTGCCTCCTCGAGGGTGATGTCGAGAAACGGCTTCAGGTTCGTGTAGTGGTACTTCTGCATCGCGACGGTGTAGAGGCGGTCGGCGTGCAGCGGCTCACCGTCGAGCGTCAGCTCACGGAAGGCCTGGGCGCTGCGGGACCAGACGATGTGCATGCCATGCGAGAACTGGTAGAACTCCGTGTGCTCGCCGACGAAGGCATCCTCCCGGAGGATATGCCGGATCATGCGCTCGAGCTGCGTGCCGGTGACCTTCAGCATGAAGACTGCGTCGTCATACGGCAGACACTCGACGAGGTCGCCGTAGTGCACCACCGGACCGAGGACCTCGCTTCGGATCGCACCGGAGCCCATCAGCATGAGGTCGATCGCGAAGCTGTCGCGCAGGATATCCGCGATGAGGTTACCGAGCGAGGTTTCCTGATTGCGTTTCGGATGTGTCAGCTCATGTGCGAAACGGGTGACGATGCGATCGTACTTCTGAGAGGTGACATCCCGGTAGTGTCGGATAAAGTTCTCCACCTCACGGTCACGCGGGCAGTGGCTGTCGTCGATCGGGATGATCTGCCAGGTGAAGCTGTCGATGGCGTTCCGGTCGGTATCCACCATGATGTCGAAGCGGCCGATCTGATTCGTGCCCGTACCGGCCTGTACGACGTAGATGTCATTGACCTTCGCCGGCGCCTCCGGAAGTGTATGGCTGTGGCCGCCGATGATGATGTCCACGCCCCAGTCCGGGTCGAGCATCTCGGCGAGCTTCTTATCCTCCTCGAAGCCGATATGCGTGAGGAGCACGGTGAAGTCGATATCGATGGCATTGTACGCGTTACAGATGTTGCCGACCTCATGCGCGGCTTCCGCGATATCGACGAAGGAGCCGATCAGCTCGTCACTCTTCGTGGCAGCGAGGACCTCCTCGGTGATGATACCGATGAAAAGAATCTTCATGCCGTCGAGCTTCGCGATCCAGTATGGCCGGAACATGCGGCGACCGTTCGACTTGATGTGGAGATTTGCGTTGATGATCGGGAAGTCGGCGCACTTTTCGAGGAAAAGGAGATGCGCGAGACCGTAGTCGACCTCATGGTTTCCGATGGTTGCGACATCTGGTCCGACCAGGTTCATGATGCCGATCGTGGAGGTGCCCTTATACTCCGAATCGATGACACTGCCACGGAACATATCGCCCGCGACGGCATAGATCACATTCCGCTCCTCCCGGCGGACCTTGTTGACATAGCCGGAGAGTAGTGACACACCACCCACCAGCTTCTCGTCGATCTCCTCCTCGAGGAAATCACCATGCATATCGTTCGAATGCAGAATCGTCAGCTTCTTCAGGTTCTTCATAAAGCGCCTCCTTTCTTCAGCGGTAATGACAGATATATACTCATAGTATAACTTATAATCAATATTAAATATTTTTATTTTAATGAAATGAGTGGGCGGAAAATATAAAATGCAGGCGATTCTGTTCTGAAAATGAATGTTATTGAAAAATAAGGGCACAATATCCCTGAATTGTTAAAGTGGAAAATCATTCCTTGATATAAGAAAAATCATTTATAATAAAATACGTGTGAAAGCTTACCAGCTTAATGTCGGTGTGGCTGAAATAGGATAGTGTTCGAAAGGATTTACCATGAAATTCATCCATCTCGCGGATCTTCATATCGGGAAGCGCGTCAATGCATTTCCGATGCTGGAGGATCAGCGTTACATTCTGAAACAGATTCTCACGATCCTGCGCGAGGAGCGGCCGGACGGTGGCGTCATCCTCGCCGGCGATATCTACGATAAGGCGATTCCGAGCGCGGAGGCGGTCGAGCTCTTCGACGAGTTCCTCACCCAGCTCGCCGCGCTTAGGCTGCGCGTGTTCATCATCGCGGGCAACCACGACTCGCCGGAGCGCATCGCCTTCGGAAACCGTCTCATGGACCGCTCCGGCATCTACCTCTCACCGGTGTACGACGGCCACGTGAAGCGCATCACCTGCCCGGACAGAGCCGCGTCCGTCACGCTCTCCGCCGCCAATGCTGTCGACCTGAACGCCGGTACCCACTCCGTAGAATCAGCGTCGACCTCCGCAGCTGCATCCACCTGTCCACCGGTCGATGTCTATCTCCTGCCGTTCCTGAAGCCGGCCAATGTCCGTCGCTTCTACCCGGAGGAGACCATCGAGAGCTACACGGATGCCATGCGGGTCGCGATCGCGCACATGGACATCGATCCGACGCACCGGAACCTCCTCGTGACGCATCAATTCGTGACCGGTGCGAGCCGCTCCGACTCAGAGGACATCTCCGTCGGCGGCAGCGATAACGTCGACGCATCGGTGTTTGCACCGTTTGATTACGTGGCGCTCGGGCACCTGCACGGACCGCAGCAGATGGGAGAAGAAGGTGGTCCGCTCATTCGCTACGCCGGCACCCCGCTGAAATACAGCTTTTCGGAGGCTCGCCATCACAAGTCCGTGACGGTCGTCGAGATCGGGGAGAAGAAAGCAGACGGCGTGGTGGACGTCTGCATCAGCACACGGGAACTCCGGCCACTTCATGACATGCGGGAGATCCGTGGCAGTTATGAGGAGCTTACGCTGCGCGCGAACTACGAGGGCACGGCGACGGACGATTACATCCACGCGACGCTCACCGACGAGATCGAGATCCCGGACGCGGCGCGGCACCTGCAGGTGATCTACCCGAACCTGATGAAGCTTGACTATGACAACGCGCGGACGCGTGGGCAGGGCAGTGAGCGTCTGGAGCTCGAACAGCTCGAGGAGAAGTCACCGCTCGACCTGTTTTCAGAGCTCTTCGAGAAGCAGAACCATAAGGAGATGACCGAGGAGCAGGCACGTTACGTACAGGCGCAGATGGAGAAAATCTGGGAGGCATAGAATGCGACCACTGAAATTAAAGCTATCCGCTTTCGGACCCTATAAGGGTGTGACAGAAATTGATATGGAGAAGCTCGGCGAACGCGGGCTCTATCTCATCACGGGCGACACCGGTGCCGGCAAGACCACGATCTTCGACGCGATCACCTTCGCTCTGTTCGGCGAGGCCTCGGGTGAGAACCGGACCGCCGGGATGCTGCGCTCGAAGTATGCGGAGCCGGAGACCCCGACGGAGGTCGAGATGTGCTTCCGTTACCGTGGGCAGGACTATACCGTGAAGCGAAATCCGGAGTACGAGCGCCCGGCGAAGCGTGGCGGTGGCACGACGATCCAGAAGGCGGACGCAGAGCTCACGCTGCCGGACGGCGAGGTGCTCACGAAGCCGCGGGAGGTCGACCGGAAGATCCTGGAGATACTCGGCGTCAACCACCAGCAGTTCTCGCAGATCGCGATGATCGCGCAGGGCGACTTCCTGAAGCTGCTGCTCGCGGACACGAAGGAGCGCCAGGAAATCTTCCGAAAGCTCTTCGAGACCGAGCACTATAAGGCACTGCAGATGCAGATCCTGAGCGATGCGAAGCGGCTCTTCGTCGAAAAGGAGGATGCGCGGAAGGCCATCGAGCACTATGTGCAGTCCACGACGGCGGATCCGCTGAGCCCGCTCTCTGTCGAACTGGAGCACGCGCATAAAGGGGCGATGCTGACGGCGGACGTGCTGACACTGCTCGAGAGGATCATCGCGGACGACGAGATGCGACGCGGACAGCTCGAGACGGAAATCAACGAGGCGAGCGCGGCGCTCGAAAAGATCAGCGGCCACCTGACGGCGCTCGGAGCGTATCAGAAGCTGCAGTCGGATCTCGACCGTACGAAGGCGCAGCTCGAGGAGGCGGAGCCGAAGCTCGACGTGCTGCAGAAGCGCTATGAAGCGGAGCAGGCGCGGGAGCCGGAACGAAAAGAACTGGAGCGCCGGATCACCGTGCTCACAGAGATGCTGCCGCAGTACGCGGAGCTCAGTACGCTTCTGCAGGCACAGACGGCGCGGGAGAAGGCGCTCGACAAGCTGATTTCCGAACAGGCGAAGCGGACAGCGAAGCAGACGAAGGGACAGCAGCAGCTCGAAGCAGCGAAGCGGGAGCTGCAGACCCTCGGTAGTGTGGAGGCGGAGCTTGCGACGAAGCAGGCGGCGCAGGAGGCCAATGCACGGAAGCAGAGTGAACTCCGTTCCCTGCAGGCGAACTATGAGGCGCTCCGCCGAAAGCATCGTGCGCTGAAGACGGCACAGGAGGCCCTGAAGACGGCGATGACCCGCTTCGAAGAAGCAGATGCTTCCTATAAGGAGCGAAACCGGGCGTTTCTCTGTGAGCAGGCGGGTATCCTCGCACGCGATCTGAAGTCAGGGGATACCTGTCCGGTCTGCGGGCATGTCATCACCGAAGAGAGTCATCTCGCGACCCTTTCCGAGACGGCACCGACAGAAGCCGATGTGCAGAAGGCACAGCAGCTGTCGGAGCAGCTTCACCGGGCGATGGATGAAAAGAGCCGGACTGCCAATGGACTGAAGGGTGACTACGAGGCCTCGGCACAGCATGTGCTGCAGCAGTGTGCGATGCTCCTCGGTGATGTGAAGATGCAGACCCCGGATGCACCGGAGGCAGCCGCAACCTGCGAGGGCACGACAGAAACGAAGCACGAGGACGCGGTACGTAGGCCATCGGAGCACAGCGACGCACAGGCACCGACCGGAACCGTGGTGGTGACCGCCGCGGTACTGAACGAGGGCTACCAGCGTGTGCAGGCGGCGTGTGCCGACACGCAGACAGCAGCAGGCACGCTTGAGGCTGCCGTACAGGAACTGACGCTTCGGTCCAAGCGAAAAACTGGCCTTGAACAGCAGATCCCGGAGGCAGAGCGGAAGCTCGAAGCACTGAGCGGAGAAATCCGACAGGCGGAGGCGAAGCAGATCGAGCTGCAGACGGCACAGAAGGCCACCCATGATGAAATCGAAAAGCAGCAGGCAAAGCTTCCGTTCCCGACGGAACGCGAAGCCCGGGCAGAAATCAGTCGCCTCGATGGTCTTAGGACCCAGGCCGACGCGGCACTCGCACAGGCAGAGCAGGCGCTTCGTGCCGAAGGGAAGACACTCGCGGAGCTGCGCGGTTCGCTGCAGCAGCTTTCGGAGCAGGTGAAGATGGCGGAAGGTGCGCAGTATGATGCCGGGACGGAGCGGGCGGAGCAGACACGCCTCAGCGGTCTCCGACAGCAGCGGCGGGCGGAGGCCGATGGTGTCATTGCCCGTATAGAGACGAATAAGGCGCAGCTTACACGAATCAAGGAGGGCGCAGCAGAGCTCAGCGAGAAGGAGCGGCACTATGCCTGGATGAGCGAGCTCTCGAACACCGCAAACGGCACGGTAGCCGGCAGCGAGAAGATGACGCTCGAGACCTACATCCAGACGACGTACTTCGACCGCATCCTTCGGCGGGCGAACACGCGCCTCATGATCATGAGCGATGCGCAGTATGAGCTCGTGCGTCGGAAGAGTGCCGACAATATCAAATCGCAATCGGGCCTCGAGCTGGACGTGCTCGACCACTATAACGGAACACTGCGTTCGGTGAAGACGCTGTCGGGTGGAGAGTCCTTCAAGGCCTCCCTCAGCCTCGCCCTCGGACTCAGCGACGAGATCAGCTCGAGCGTCGGCGGCATCCGTCTCGACACCATGTTCGTCGATGAGGGCTTCGGCTCCCTCGACGAGGATTCGCTGCATGCGGCGATCCAGGCACTCGCGGAGCTCACCGAGGGGCATCGCCTCGTCGGGATCATCTCCCATGTCGGAGAGCTGAAGCAGCAGATCGATAAGCAGCTCGTCGTCACGAAGGACCGCGCCGGCGGCAGCCAGGTCGAGGTGATCGCCTGAAAACAGGTAAGAAGCTGTGTTCACCGGCTTCGATGAAGTGGTGAGAAGCATGGGGTCTGCCCCCCATTTGCTTGCGGAGAGAACCTGAATTCTGCCCTATGGGGGTCAGACCCCTTTGACTCCAGATACGAAACATGGTTCATCGATTATTTAAAAAAATATACATAGTTCAAATTTTTTAAAGAACGGAGAGGATGAAAAGGACGGAAATGCGTCTTTTCCATTCCTCTCCGTTTGTCATAGTTTTCAAAACTATTTCCACTTCTGAATTTCTTCCATTGACTTCCTATGCTATTTCACGTATTCTATGCACCATCGCGAGAAAAGTTAAAATATTTTAATAAAAAATGTTTAACTATAAATACTCGTAAACAGAACACAAACATAAGATGAATCGCCGGGCTACGGCAAAAGGAGAACAAAATGGATTTCGAGCAGGTTAAGGACATTATCGTAGATACACTCGCATGTGATGAGGAGAAGGTTACCCCGGAGGCACGCTTCCAGGAGGACCTCGAGGTGGATTCCCTCTCGCTCGTAGAGCTGCACATGGCCCTCGAGGATGCACTTGGTAAGACTATCCCGGATGGCGAGATCGGCAAGATGGCGACCGTACAGGATCTCGTTGATTACTGCCAGAACTAAAACAGAGTATATGTAAGCGTTCAGCTCGGTTTTCATCAGAAAATCGGGCTGTTCTAAAGAGAAGGTTTATATAGGAGGTGGGCCATGAAGTCGCCTATCAAGAAGGTTTATGAGCTGTATAAGAACCGTGCGTTCGAGAAGAAGGCCCGGGAGGATATGATCGGACACGTCGGTGTTCACTTTACCTGGCCGCTTGCCGGAAAGAGCGCGGGTGCTGAGAAGGCAGAAAAGGCAGAGGCGAAGGCGGATACGAAGGCAGAGGGAGAGAAGAGCAGCGGTCGGAGTCTTCCGGCGGTGATGATCCCGTCGAGCTTCATCACCTGCCGGAGCTGCGGACGTCGTGCACTCCGTCGTAGATGGGAGGAGAACTGCTTCATCTGTCCGACCTGCGGAAAGTATGCACCGCTCGGCGGCTACTATCGTCTCAAGCTGATCCTCGATCCAGGCAGCTTCAAGGAGCTGGATCGAGATATCGCGGCCGAGGATCCGCTGGGCTTCCCAGGCTATAAGGAGAAGATCGAGAAGCAGGAGGAGAAGACCGGCCTTTCCGAGTCCGTCATCTCCGCGGTCGGCACCATCGAGGGCATCCGCCTCGTGACGGTCGTCCTCGACAGCCGCTTCTTCATGGGCTCCATGTCCCGTGCGGTCGGCGAGAAGGTGACCCGTGCGGTCGAGTATGCCGACGCACATCATCTGCCACTCCTCATCTTCAGCGCAAGCGGCGGCGCCCGTATGCAGGAGGGCATCTACAGCCTCATGCAGATGGCGAAGACCAGCGCAGCCATCGAGACCTTCAGCGAGCACGGCGGTCTCTACATCAGCTTCCTGACCCACCCGACCACAGGCGGCGTCACCGCGAGCTTCGCGACCCTCGGGGACATCACCCTCGCAGAGCCGGGCGCACTGATCGGCTTCGCCGGACCACGTGTTATCGAGCAGACCATCAACCGCAAGCTCCCGAAGGGCTTTCAGCGTGCTGAGTATCTCGAGAACCACGGCTTCGTGGACCGCATCGTGAAGCGCAGTGAGATGCGCGATGTACTGACCGACATCCTGAAGCTGCATGTCGATTCCGGCGTGCAGCCTGGAGCGGTCACCACCAGGGAGGTAAATGCATGATTAAAGACATCATCGAACAGGCCGAAGCACTCGAACAGAGAATCCATACGCTTTCACTGACGAAAGAAGAGATGGAGGCCAATGCGGAGGAAATCCGCCGTCTGGACCAGGAGCGTACACAGCTGCTCGCCCAGTGTGCGGATCTCTCGGCGGCGGATCGTGTCTATCTGGCCCGTCATCCGAAGCGTCCGCACATCGACGATTTCATCGAGCATCTCTTCACCGACTTCTTCGAGCAGAAGGGGGATCACCTCTATGATGAGGATGCGTCCATCTATGGTGGCATCGCCCGCTACAAGGGCATGCCGGTGACCGTTCTCGGGCATCGCAAGGGCCGCACGATGGAAGAGAATATCCGTTACAATTTCGGTATGCCGCGTCCGGAGGGCTATCGTAAGGCCCTTCGCCTCATGGAGCAGGCCGAGAAGTTCGGCCGCCCGATCATCACCTTCGTCGATACGCCGGGTGCTTATCCTGGTATGGAGGCAGAGGAGCACGGACAGGGTGAGGCCATCGCACGGAATCTCGCGGCGATGAGCAGCCTGCATGTGCCGGTTATCGCGGTCGTCACCGGTGAGGGCAACTCCGGCGGAGCGCTTGCGATTTCCGTTGCCAACCAGATCCTCATGCTCGAAAACGCCGTGTACTCGGTACTGAGCCCGGAGGGCTTCGCCTCGATCCTCTGGAAGGACGCAGGCCGTCACGAGGAGGCCTGCGAGGTCATGAAGCTGACCGCCCGCGATCTTCGTGAGGCCGGTGTCGCGGATCATCTGATCCCGGAGCCGCTCGGCGGTGCGCAGACCGATCCGGAGCGCCTCTATGCAAGCCTCGACATCGTGCTTGAAAAGAGCCTGAATGACCTTCTGAAGCTGAGCCCGGAGGAGGTTCGGAAGCAGCGCCAGGAGAAGTACCGGAATATTTAATTGTGAGCGCAGGCACCGCGTACACCGGTGCGCAGCGGCGTGTGAACACCACTGTCGCCCGGTGCGGAGGCGCTTTGACATAAGTGAGGAGAAACCTTGAACGAAATGAAACTCATCGGCCTCGGGGCCGCGTATCCGGGCCGACTGGTGACCAATGACGACTTAAGTCTGGAGATGGATACCTCCGATGCCTGGATCTATCCACGTACCGGTATCCACGCACGCCGCTTCTGCACGGCAGAGGAAAGTGCCGTGACCCTCGCCATCGAGGCGGCCGGAAAGGCACTCGCAGAGGCGGAAAGCCAGGGCGTTCCGGCGTCGGACATCGGCGCGATCGTCGTGGCGAGCATGTCCGCAGACCTCGCAACCCCGAGCATCGCAGCGATCCTTCAGCGGGAGCTCCGGCTTCCGGAGGTGCCGGCCCTCGACATCAACGCCGCCTGCAGCGGCTTCATCTATGGCCTCGAGGTCGCACGCAGCCTCGCCGCTGTGAGCGGCCGGCGCTATGCCCTCGTGGTTGGCACAGAGCAGCTGTCCCGTCTCCTCTCGATGGAGGACCGCTCCACCGCGATTCTTTTCGGCGATGGTGCGGGTGCAGCCGTGATCGAGTGCACAGAAACAGCGGGAAACAGAGAAGAAGCGGCACCGTACGTACGTCTTTTCGGCTCCCGCGGATCCGATGTGATCCTCGCGCCGGGGGTCTATACGGGTGCGTATGAAGCGCGGGAGGAGACGAACGCAGAGACCGTCTGCATTGACCATATGCTGATGGACGGTAAGGAAGTGTTCATGTTCGCCTGTGACATCATCCCGCGCATCATCGGCGGCCTGCTCGAACAGTCCGGCGAGACGATGGAGGACATCGATCATGTGGTCTGCCATCAGGCAAATGCCCGCATCATCCGGCATGTCTACCGGGCGATGCACTGGCCGGCAGAGAAGTTTTTTATGAATATGGAAAAGCTTGGAAATACCAGCGCTGCATCGATTCCGACGGCGCTTTACGATATGCAGCAGCAGGGACGCCTTCAGCGTGGCGAACGACTGATCCTCGCAGGCTTCGGCGGCGGACTCACCTGGGGCGGCTGCATCCTGAGCTATGACGCACCGACACGGTAAAGGAGAGATATGACATTACTGAATGAATTACTGGGAACGAAATATCCGATCATCCAGGGCGGTATGGCCAACATCGCCACGGGTCGCTTCGCGGCGGCCTGTGCCTGTGCCGGCGCGCTCGGCCTCATCGGAACCGGTGGTATCCACTCGGCGGAGGAGCTTCGTACCGAGATCCGGACCGCACGGAAGCTGATCGAGGAGGCTGCGACACCGGATTACGAGCCGGTGTTCGGTGTGAACCTCATGCTGATGAATCCATGCACGGAGGCGTTTGTGCAGGTGTGCATCGAAGAGAAGGTGCCGGTGGTGACGACCGGTGCCGGCAATCCGGGACAGTATATGGCGGCCTTTAAGGAGGCCGGCATCAAGGTGATTCCGGTGGTCGGTGCCCCGATCCTCGCGAAGCTGATGGAGCGCCTCGGTGCGTACGCCGTCATCGCCGAGGGCTGTGAGTCCGGCGGACATGTCGGTGAGATGACGACGATGACCCTGGTGCCGCAGTGTGTGGACACCGTGTCGATTCCGGTCATCGCGGCCGGCGGGATCGCAGATCACCGTCAGTTTGAGGCAGCCATGGCCCTCGGTGCCTGTGGCGTGCAGATCGGTACGGTGCTGCTGTCCGCAGAGGAGTGCCCGATCCATGAGAACTATAAGGCCGCGCTTCTGAAGGCACAGGGCAGTGACGCCATCGTGACCGGACGGATCGGCGGTACACCGGTGCGTGTACTGAAAAACCAGATGACCGTCGCCTATATCAAGCAGGAGAAGGCTGGCGCCGATAAGATGGAGCTCGAGAAGTTCACCCTGGGTTCCCTCCGTCGCGCCGTGTTCGAGGGCGATGTGAAGACCGGCTCCCTGATGGCTGGGCAGGTATGCGGACAGCTGCATACGATTCGACCGCTCGCGGAGATCCTCGAGGACATCTGTCAGGGATAAATCGAAGCGCGTTTCGTGCAGCGTCGGTGGACGTGAGAAAGGATGCATTTCCGGTGGCGTAGCCTCACGCGGGCCGTCATCGAAAGCAGATAGAAAGGTAGAACATGAAAACAGCATTTTTATACGCAGGACAGGGCAGCCAGTATGTCGGCATGGGTGCCGATCTGTACCGTGATTATCCGGAGTTCCGCCGGGTGTTTGACAGTGTCAGCGATGCGCTTCAGCGCTATACGAAGAGTGAGGACTTCCGTAAGGAGTTTGCAGGGGGCGAGGGCGTCGATCAGAACTATGATCTCCACCGTCTCGTCTTCCAGGATCCGGATGGTGTCATCAACGAGACCCGTTACACCCAGCCGGCGATGGTGGCCTTCGCCTGTGGCGTGACCGAGATCCTCCGTGTACATGGCATCCGTCCGGATGTGACCGCCGGCCTTTCGCTCGGTGAGTACTCGGCACTCGAGGCGGCAGAGGTGATGGACGCAGAGACCACGGTGAACATGGTCGCCTTCCGTGGTGCCAGCATGGCGGCTGCGTCCGAGGGCATCGACTGCGGCATGAGCGCGGTCCTCGGTGTAGCGGCTGAGGATCTCGAGACGGTCTGCCGTCAGGCGCAGCTCGAGACCGGAAAGATCGTTTCTCTCTGCAACCTGAACTGCCCGGGACAGATCGTCATCGGTGGTGAGAAGGCAGCTGTCACGAAGGCGGCCGAAATCATCAGCGCGAGTGGCAGCGGCAAGAGCATCCCGCTTCGCGTGTCCGGACCGTTCCATACCGTCTTTATGAAGAGCGCTGGCGATGCGCTCGCACGCTACTTTAAGAGCATCCGTTTTCAGCGCCCGAAGTGCCCGGTGATGTTTAACTACCTCGGCGGGACCTGTGAGGAGGTCAGTGCATCCGTGGAGTCCACGACGGCGACGACCCTCGCTGGACTTCGCCGGGCGATCCCGGAGCTTCTCGAAGAGCAGGTGCAGAAGCCGGTCCGCATGGAGGCGATTCTCCGTGAGATGTTTGAGGACGGCGTGACGAATTTCATCGAGATCGGCCCGGGCCATACGCTCGCCGGTTTCGTAAAGAAGGTCGCCCGCGATATGGGCATCACGGAGTTCACGGTCACCGCGATCGAGACCTCTGAGGACATCGCGAAGCTCTGTGCGGAAGCCTGAGGGCAGAGCGCCCGCAGCGTCGCGTCGAAGAAACCCATTTTTAACGCAATTTTTCTATAAATACAGTGTTCCACAGGAACAGAAGTGACTGTCTGGAAACAGCCGGAGGAAAAACAAATGTCAGAAACGACAGAAAAGATCACAGGTGCAGCGATCGTCACCGGTGCAGGCCGGGGGATCGGCTGTGCCATCGCGGTGGAGCTCGCGCGTCATGGCTATCACATCCTCGTGGATTATGCGGGGAATGCTTCCGCCGCCGAGGAAACGGTTGCACTCTGCCAGGCGGAAGGCGTCGATGCCTTCGCTGTGCAGGCGGATGTATCTGACGAGGACGCCGTAAAGGGTCTCGTAAAGAGTGCGCTCGAGCGCTTCGGACGCATCGATGTGCTCATCAACAACGCGGGCATCACACGTGACAATCTGATGCTTCGCATGAGCGCAGAGGACTTCGACCTCGTGATCGAGAAGAACCTGCGTGGTGCCTTCCTGATGACGAAGTACGTCGGAAAGGAAATGCTGCACCAGCGCTCCGGACGCATCGTAAACATCTCCTCCGTCGTCGGCGTGCATGGCAATGCCGGCCAGGCGAACTATGCGGCCTCGAAGGCTGGTCTCATCGGTCTCACGAAGACCACCGCCCTCGAGTATGCGAGCCGCGGCATCACCGCGAACGCCATCGCCCCGGGCTTCATCGACACCGACATGACGAAGGTGCTGCCGGAGAAGGTGAAGGAAGCGATGCTGCAGCAGATTCCGCTTCGCCAGTTCGGACGCCCGGAGGATGTCGCGAAGGCGGCGGCCTTCCTGGCATCGGACGACGCCCGCTATATCACCGGTCAGGTACTCGGTGTGGATGGCGGCATGGGCTGCTGATAAAGTTAATATAGAAATATAGGAGAACACAATGAATAAACGTAGAGTCGTCGTCACCGGTCTCGGTACGGTAAATCCGACCGGCAATGATACAGAGACTTCCTGGGCAGCCATCCGCGCCGGACAGTGCGGCATCGGCCCGATCACCCATTTCGATACAGAAAATTTCACGATCAAGCTCGCCGGTGAGGTGAAGGATTTCGATCCGTCTGCCATCATCGACCGTCGTGAGCAGAAGCATATGTCGCGCTATGCGCAGTTCGCCATCGTGGCTGCCGAGGAGGCGATCCGCGAGAGCGGCATCGGGAGCGCAGCGGAGCTGAAGACTTCCGACGCCGCGGACGCCGGCATCGGCCCGAAGGAATATGAGGCGAGCCGTATGGGCGTTATCATCTCGTCCGGTATCGGCGGCCTCAGCACCATTGAGGAGGAGCATACGAAGGCCCTTCAGCGTGGCTTCGAGCGTGTGTCTCCGTTCTTCATTCCGATGGCGATTTCCAACATGGCGGCAGCGAACGTTGCGATCCGTCACGGCTTCAAGGGCATGTGCACCTGTCCGGTGACCGCGTGCGCCGGCGGCTCGAACGCCATCGGCGACGCTTTCCACCGCATCCGTGATGGTTATGAGGACGTCATGGTGGCTGGCGGCACCGAGGCGAGCATCACGGAGCTCGGCATCGGCGGCTTCGCCAGCATGCGTGCCCTCTGCGCTGCGACGAACCCGAAGCGCGCGAGCATCCCGTTCGATCAGGAGCGTGGCGGCTTCGTCATGGGCGAGGGTGCCGGCATCCTGGTGCTCGAGGAGCGTGAGCATGCGCTCCACCGTGGCGCGAAGATCCTCGCAGAGATCGTCGGCTACGGCGCGAACTGCGACGCCTACCACATCACAAGCCCGAACCCGGAGGGCGAGGGCGGTGCCGACTGCATGCGCCTCGCCATCGCAGACGCGGGCATCCAGCCAGAGGAAATCTCCTACATCAACGCCCACGGTACCTCCACGCATCTCAATGATGCCTGTGAGACGAAGGCCATCAAGGCGGTCTTCGGAGCGAAGGCCTACGAGATTCCGGTTTCCTCCACGAAGTCGATGACCGGTCACCTGCTCGGTGCGGCCGGCGGCGTCGAGGCCCTCTTCAGCGTGAAGGCCCTCGAGGAGCAGTTCATCCCGGCGACCATCAACTACCAGGTGCCGGATCCGGAGTGCGACCTCGACATCGTGCCGAACGAAGGACGTGCGGCGAAGCTCGACTACGTCCTCTCGAACTCCCTCGGCTTCGGCGGACACAACGCCTGCCTGATTTTCAAGAAGGCCTGAAGGGAGATGCCATGACAGAAGAGATGAACACGAACCCGTCTGTTTCCGAGGCGGATGCTGAGATCATGACCGCAGCGGCAGCAGAGATGCACGCTTCTTCGGAAGCGGGCGAAAACGCAGCCACGGTCGAGGCGGCACGCGCAGCGCATCCGCTCCGTGTCGATGAGATCAAGGAGATCATCCCACACCGCTATCCGTTTCTCCTGATCGATCAGGTGGTGGATTATGAGCCGGGAAAGTTTGCCGATGCACGAAAGTGCGTCACGGTGAACGAGCCCTTCTTCCAGGGACACTTCCCGCAGTATCCGGTGATGCCAGGCGTCCTCATCATCGAGGCCCTCGCACAGACCGGCGCCGTCGCGCTCCTCAGCATGCCGGCGAATAAGGGAAAGATCGCGCTGTTCGGCGGCATCAAGAACGCCCGCTTCAAGAAGCAGGTACGTCCGGGCGACGTCCTCGAGCTCCACTGTGAGCTCACCCGCATGCACGGCCCGGTCGGCATGGGTACCGCCGTCGCCACCATCAACGGAAAAACCGCTGTGCAGGCGGAGCTCACCTTCGCGGTACAGTAAAATAATTGTATAGAATCGGCGAGAGCATGATATAATCGAACTGTTCATACGAAATGTAAGTTAAAGGAAAAGGTGCTACATGCTGAACCAGTCTATCGCCGATCTCTATAATCGCTTCCGCATCCACTTCTACAAGCGGGTCTTTTCGAAGGAAAGCAGCCGGGATGAGTCTCTGACCTCGGTTGAGGCCTTCAGTCTCGAGTGCATCAAGGCGCTCGGGGAGCCGACGGTGGCGGAGTTTGCGAAGATGATGGGCATTTCGGCTCCGAACGCGGCATATAAAGTCAATGCACTCGTCCAGAAGGGATATATCGAGAAGGTGCAGTCGGACGAAGACCACCGCGAGTTCTACCTCCACCCGACGGAAAAGCTCGAGAACTACTATCACCGTAGCTACCAGTTTCTCGATGAAGTCGTGAAGCGCTTCGAGGAACGCTTCTCTGAGGAGGACCTCGCGAAGCTCGACGAGATGCTGCAGGTCATCACGAAGGAGATGATCCCGGAGCTCGATCCGGAGCACCTCAGAAAGCGGGACTGATTCGGAAATCAATGTGAACAGGAGAAGAGGGATATCAACCGGCTTTTTGTGCTATCAGCATAAAACAGGCCGGTTTTTTCGTTTCTTTTGACGAATTCTGCGTTTCTTTTCGGGAATTCTGATTTTCTGATTGACATATTTTGAGAAGAAGCATATATTCTATGTAAGCGCTTACATAAAGAGCAGGGAAGCGCTGCCCTGGTAAGCATAGACATCGATTTTTAGAGCATTTCACAGCTGAAAGGAACGAATTAAGATGGAGAAGTTAAATTATCAGGTACTTGAGCAGTCTGGTTATCAGGGATATGTCCTGAAGGATGCACCTGTGAAGGTGATGCAGTTTGGCGAGGGTAATTTCCTCCGTGCATTCGTTGACTATTTCTTCGATATGGCAAACGAGCATGCGGACTGGAACGGTAAGGTGACCCTCGTTCAGCCGATCGCACAGGGTCTCACCGAGTATGTCAATGCGCAGGAGGGTCTCTACACCCTGTACCTTCGTGGTTCTGAGAATGGTCAGAAGGTGAACAACAAGCGTGTGATCTCCGCTGTCAAGGACTGCATCAATCCGTATACTGCAGAGGGCTTTAAGGCACTCCTGGAGCTTGCAAAGTCGGATGATCTCGAGTACATCGTTTCGAACACCACCGAGGCCGGTATCGTCTATGATCCGGACACGAAGTTCGATCAGGAGCCGCCGGTTTCCTTCCCTGGTAAGATGACGAGAGTGCTCTATGAGCGTTTCAAGGCCGGCAAGGGCGGACTCGTCGTTCTCTCCTGCGAGCTGATCGACGCGAACGGTCAGGTGCTGAAGCAGATCGTAAACCGTCACATCGATGAGTGGGGCCTCGGCGAGGACTTCAAGAACTGGGTAAACGAGAAGGTTCTGTTCTGCTCCACACTCGTAGACCGTATCGTTCCGGGCCGTATCCGCGATCCGAAGGAGGTTGCAGAGCTCGAGGCGGAGAACGGTTACACCGATCCGCTGACCGATGTCGGCGAGGTATTCGGTGTATGGTACATCGAGGGACCGAAGGAGCTCGAGGACAAGCTTCCGTTCAAGAAGGCCGGCGTAAATGTACATGTCGTTCCAGAGGTTGCTCCTTATAAGAAGAGAAAGGTAAGAATCCTGAACGGTGCACACACCGGCTTCGTACTCGGTGCATACCTCGCAGGCTTCGACATCGTGCGTGACTGCATGCACGACGAGGTCATCCGTGACTACATGAACAAGATGCTCCAGGATGAGATCATCCCGATCCTTCCGCTGGATAAGGAGGATTGCGAGAAGTTCGCTTCTGCGGTTGAGGATCGTTTCAACAACCCGTTCGTTGATCACCAGCTGATGAGCATTTCTCTCAACTCTACCTCGAAGTGGAGAGCGAGAAATATGCCTTCCTTCCTCGAGTATGTTGAGAAGTTCGGTAAGCTTCCGGCAGTGCTCACGATGAGCTTCGCAGCGTACATGGCATTCTACAGCTGTGATATCCAGCGTCGTGAGGAGGATGGCCTCGTATGCAAGCGTCCGGCAGGCAACGAGTACAAGATTCAGGACGACGCCTTCGTCCTCGACTTCTACTTCGCACACAAGGATGACGATGTGAAGACCCTCGTACACGCTGTGATGACCAACACCGAGTTCTGGGGCCAGGATCTCACCGAGATCGCCGGCTTCGAGGAGGCGACCGTACAGAACCTCACCCTCATCCGTGAACAGGGTGCGAAGGCGGCTTACGCAAGCGTACTGTAAAGTGAACCTGTCGGCACATATGCTTTCTGGAAGAGCCGGAAAGCATATCGCCTGGGACAGCGTGGCAAACAATCGAACAGCGGCTTCGCATCGCGGACCTTTCGTGATGTGGATTCGTTCAATGCTTACATCATCGGCCGGGACAGATCACTGCTCCGGCCTGTGGTTTCAGGAGGAAAATTATGGCAAGAGCAAAGGTAGTGCATATCAGCCCGGAGGACAATGTCGTCGTGGCCATCGCTCCGATCGCGAAGGGTGATGAAATCAAGGTCGATGACATTGACCTCGTCGCAGCGGAGGACATCCCACAGGGACATAAGGTGGCCGTCACGCCGATCGCGGCAGAGGGCCAGGTCATCAAGTACGGCGTTTCGATCGGTCACACCACCGAGGATGTGAAGCCAGGTCAGTGGGTGCATACCCACGATATGAAGACGAATCTGTCCGGCGAGGTGGAGTATACCTACGAGCCGGCGGTGCCGGAGAAGAAGACCATGCCGGTCGAGACCTTCGAGGGCTTCGTGCGTCCGGATGGCAAGGTCGGCACGCGAAATGAAATCTGGATCATCCCGACCGTCGGCTGTGTCAATGATGTGGCGAAGCATCTCGTGGAGATGAATCAGGACATCGTGCAGGGCAGCATCGAGGGCCTCTATACCTATACGCATCCGTTCGGCTGCTCTCAGACTGGTCATGATCACGCGACCACCCGTAAGCTGCTCGCAGATCTCGTACGTCATCCGAATGCAGGCGGCGTGCTGGTGCTTTCCCTCGGCTGCGAGAATCTGACCCACGAGCAGTTCCTCGAGGAGCTCGGTGCGTACGATCCGAATCGTGTGAAGTTCCTGACCTGCCAGGACGTCGAGGATGAGTTCGAGACCGGAACGAAGCTGCTTCATGAGCTCGCAGCGTATGCCGGCCAGTTTAAGCGTGAGACGGTCGGTCTCGATAAGCTGGTGCTCGGCATGAAGTGCGGCGGCTCCGATGGCCTGTCCGGCATCACGGCGAACCCGACCGTCGGCCGCGTATCCGATCTGATCGTGGCGCAGGGTGGTACCTCCATCCTCACCGAGGTCCCGGAGATGTTCGGTGCCGAGAGCATGCTGATGGGCAGATGCGTGAATCGGGAAATCTTTGACAAGGCAGCACACATGCTGAACGGCTTCAAGGATTACTTTATCAGCCACAACGAGGTGGTCTATGATAACCCGTCCCCTGGAAACAAGCAGGGCGGTATCACGACCCTCGAGGACAAGTCCTGCGGCTGTGTACAGAAGGGCGGCAAGGCGGCGATTTCCGACGTCCTCGCCTATGCAGAGCCGGTACATACGAAGGGCCTGAACCTCCTCTATGGACCGGGCAACGACCTCGTATCCAGCACGAACCTGACCGCTGCCGGCTGCACGGTGATTCTCTTCACCACCGGCCGTGGCACACCGTTCGGCGCACCGGCACCCGTTGCGAAGATCGCGACCAACGATCGCCTCGCCGAGCGCAAGGCAAACTGGATCGACTTCAACGCTGGTCCGGTGGCTTCCCAGGGTGAGTCCGTCGATGACGCCGGTCGTCGTCTCCTCGACCTCGTGAAGGAAATCGCGTCTGGTAAGAAGACGAAGGCAGAGCAGAACGGCTTCCGTGAGATCTCCATCTTCAAGGATGGCGTCGTGCTGTAAATTTTATGATGATGCCAGTATTCGGAGGCACAGTCCTGCGAACTTCTCGCAGGACGCCCGAGGCTGGCGATCTGCATTAAAAACGTCCCCGGAATGTTTCCAGGGACGTTTTTAATGCGTTCATATATGGAAAAAGCGCTGACAAAGACAGAAGTCGTCAGCGGTCTTTATTCAGATGATGCCGCGCTTCCGTGTATGCTGTATGATCTCTTCGATCTCAGCGGCGATCGCCTCGTCATAGCCCTCGAAGCCACGATAGCGGGCGACAGCGGAAAGTACCTGCTGCTTCACCTGCGGATGCAGGGCGCCACCTCTCAGGCCCTTTACGGCGTCCAGAAGGTCCTGCATCTGCGCGGTCGTCGGCTGTATCGCTGCCACCTGTGCAAAGGCGCGTACCATGCCATCCGGGCGCAGCGCGGACATGCCGGTCACCATGAACAGTGCACCACCGAGCATCACCACCGCGGCCAGAATCATCAGCGGATTATTCTGCTGCTGTAGCATGAGAAGCGCGGCAAGACCGAGTACGCAGCCGCCCACACCAAGCAGTGCAAACTTCCGTGCATTCTTTCGATAGGTTCCCAGCGCCGATTCGCCCGCCTGCACCGGGGGCTTCGGCGTCGGAGCGTTCGTCGTCTCCGCTTCATTCACTACGGTGCTCTCCGCAGTTTCTGCGCGGTCTTCCGTCGATTCACCGGAGACAGGATCGTCTGGACCCTCCACCTGATTCCGCGCCATAAGTTCATTTACTTCATTTAATTTATGCTGATCCATACTGGAAATCTCCTTTTTCATCATTCGTAAATTTTACCTTTTCTTTCCTTGATTCTCAAGTGCATAGCAGAATGAACGTAAAAATAAAAGTGCACTATAAATAACAGCGGAACAGTTTTAAAACGTGTGGTACCGGATTTTACGGGCAGGTAATCGAACTTTTTGAACAACTGATATATCAGTCAAACGCTGAAAAAGTGACGGAATTCCGCCATTTCACTGTAATTACCGAAAAAATTCACAGTAATTTTACATAGTGACAAAACTGTAATATTTTTTCGTTATTATGCTGAAGTAAGGCACGCGTAACTGTGCAAATTTTAGCCTATTTCGTCGATGACAAGAGCGCTTTTTCGATGGTATCATCCCGGAAAACAGAGATGTATTTCGAGAGGTTTTCACTGTTTTACTCTCACGTTATTGCAGGAGGAAATTATGAGCACATTAAACATTATGTTACAGGATCGCGACGCGGTTACAGAGTTCGTGGCTGCAACGACCAGCATGCCGTTTGATATGGATCTCGTACAGGGCTCTCGCGTTGTTGATGCAAAATCACTTCTTGGTATTTTATATATGGGTCTTGGCAAGGTTCTTAATCTGAAGCTCGATACCGAGCATCTGCCGACAGCGAAGCAGACCCTTCACAAGTTCATCGTTGAGTAAGCTGTCACAGGGGCATACCGTCGAGCAGAACGATTCCGTTCGCATCGAGCGGAGTCGACGCCGATCGATCGTGCTGTCCGTGAACAGTAGGGCGGAGGTCATCCTCAAGGTGCCTTACCGGACGACGAACGCAGAAATCAACCGTATACTCTTCGAACGGCAGGACTGGATCCGTACCCACGTGGCACGGGTCCAGTCTGCGCGTGCATCAGCCGATACACTGTCTCCGCTGACGGACGAGGAGCTGCGGCAGCTCAGCCATCAGGCGGCGCAGTACATCCCACCACGTGTAGCGCTGTACGCGGAGCGCATCGGCGTCTCTTATGGACGTATCACGATCCGTCATCAGCGGACCCGCTGGGGAAGCTGCAGCACGAAGGGAAATCTCAATTTCAACTGTCTCCTCATGCTGACGCCGCAGGAGGTCATCGACTATGTCATCGTGCATGAGCTCTGTCACCGGAAGGAAATGAACCATTCCGCGCGCTTCTGGACGCTGGTTGCATCGATTCTTCCGGACTATACAGAGCAGAAGCGCTGGCTGCGGGAGCACGGTGGTGTCATCATCGGACGGCTGGAAGCATAAGTGAAAATAAATAATAAAAAACCAGGGCGGCGTTCCGCCCTGGTTTTTATTTGCGTTTCCGGCGTCCGGTACGACTGTTCAGCATCATATCGCGTCGGGCCTTCTGCTCCCGCGTAAGGTCCCTCGTATGCTTCAGCATACGCTTCCGGCGACGCGAGCGGAGGAACTCCTCCCGACGCTCCAGAAGATAGTAGATGACGAAGACGAGTCCGGCGACGAGTGCGATGACCGCCAGGATGAGCAGCACCCGAACGATCGGTTTCGGCAGCTCGATCCGGCCCTTCTCCCGGTTCAGGACGATCGGTGCGTGGTTTGCCGTGCTTTCCTGTGGCAGCTGACCGGCGACCTTCGGCTTCGTATCCTCCACGGTCTTCCCCGAGAGATGGATCGTCTCTGGTACGGTTTCCTGCACCTTCGCCTCCATC
The DNA here is from genome assembly GCF_052064255.1 of Oribacterium sp. HCP3S3_B9. NCBI lineage: Bacteria > Bacillati > Bacillota > Clostridia > Lachnospirales > Lachnospiraceae > Oribacterium > Oribacterium sp. HCP3S3_B9. The sequence continues at coordinate 162,128 of NZ_JBQHVY010000003.1, read as the reverse complement.
ACCGCGGCATCCTGAGATGCCGCGGCCTTCGCCGCGCTGTCATCCGTGAGCCGGATATAGGCCTGGCCGAGGCTTCGGTCGTCCATACTGTAGTCCACCCGGGCGAAGGAGCCGTCGGCTTTTTCCTTGTCGGACAGGTCATAGCGCATCGAACGCTGGACACTGTCGAAGCTTTCGTTCTTCGGGAGCGTCACATGGTTGGACGCATCGATGGTGAAATCCAGCGTATTCACGAGCTGGATGCCGTCTACCTTCAGATTGGAGGCGAGCTTATTATAGCTCTCATCGGCGGTGGCGACCTCGAGCGACTGGAAGTGGTCGTATCCGAAATTGAAGAGATTTCGTGTATCGCGATACTGCGAGTTGTGTCCATTCAGGATGACACAGATCAGCGTCATGCCGTCGCGTTCACAGGCGGTCACCAGTGTGTTGCCGGCGAGGGTCGTGTACCCGGTCTTACCGGCGAACACACCCGGATAGTAATCTGAGAAGGAACGGCGCATCATATGGTGATGGGCGTAAATCGTGTTTTCCGGCGCATCCGCGTTCGGATACTTGTTGATCGGCGCATGGGTATAGACCTGCGTCGCGTCGATGGAACGGAAGGTATCGTTCTGGATCGCGTACTGCATGATCTTTGCGAAATCCGCCGCACAGGTATAGTGCTCCGGATTATTCAGACCAGACGGGTTCGCAAAATGTGAATTCACGCAGCCGAGCTCCGCTGCCTTCTGGTTCATGAGCTCCGCAAACTTTTCATTGGAGCCGGCGATGTATTCGGCGAGGGCATTTGCGCAGTCGTTGGCCGACTGAAGCAGCAGACCATAGAGACAGTCCCGCACGGAGAGCTTATCGCCCGGAACCGCACCGATGATCGTCGAGTTCTGCTCGAGATTCCCATTGACCGCGGCATAGGAGAATGTGACCTTGTCTTCGAGATTCGTACAGTTCTCGAGGACGATGATGGCGGTCAGTACCTTCGTGATCGAAGCCGGATAGTAGGCGGTCGTCGCGTTCTTTTCATACAGTACAGCGCCGGAATCGGCATCGATGAGGATCGCGCCCTCGGATTCGACGTTGAATTCCGGTGTCGGCCAGGTCGCTGCATAGGCGGTGAGTGGTGCGCATCCACTTGCAGACAGCGCGGAGCTGAGTACCGATGTCACCGATCGTCCGGCATCCGTGAGGATGTTCCCGGTCGACGACATTGCCTCAGACCGCATCGTTCCAGAGGGATCCGAAACGACGGTGGCGGAGAGCAGTGAGAGCGCGCTCAGTGTCAGGAGACTGCGTCGGACGAAGCGTGACAGATATTTCGTTTGTTTCTTTTTCTTATCCTTCATTTGTATCCCTGGCGGCGGTCTTCAGCACGATCGCGGCCTTATACAGGTCGCCATCGATGGAGATGACGAGCTCGCCATCCATTAATTTCGTGAGGCTCTTCGCGATCGAGAGACCGAGGCCTGAGCCCTCTGTGGTCCGGCTGACATCACCGCGTACGAAACGCTCGGTGAGCTCCTCCGGGGAGATATTCAGCGGACGGGAGGAGATGTTTTTGATCGTGCAGGCAGCGGTGCCTGTCTCTGTATCCTCGGTGACATCCACGTAGACGCGGGAGCCACGAAGCGCATACTTGCAGCAGTTGTTCAGCAGGTTCTCGATGACACGCCAGAGGTGGCGGCCGTCGGCACGGATCATGACCGGATGCTCCGGATAGCTGAGGATCATCTCGAGCTTTGCAGCTGAAGTCTTGTCCTCGAACTCACCGAGTGCCTGCTCGACGATCTCCGTGTAGTTGATATCGGCGAAGTCAATCTTGACGTTGCCGGAGCTTGCCTTGCTGGCTTCGACCAGATCCTCCGTCAGTGTCTTCAGACGTGTGGACTTCTGATCGAGCACCTTCAGATACGCCTGCACGTTCGGATTATCGATGTTCTCTCGCTTCAGAAGATCGACGTAGCTGATGATGGAGGTCAGCGGTGTCTTGAGGTCATGCGAGACGTTCGTGATGAGGTCTGCTTTCAGGCGCTCTGCCTTGACCTGTTCATCCACGGCCTGACTGAGACCGGTGGCGATCCGCCAGGCGTAGCAGTCGATCGCGAGGATGATGATCGCGATGCCAAGTGCCGACAGAAAGGCCCGGAGGCTCTGTGCCTGGAAGAAATGGACGAAGAGCGTTACGACCATACCGGCAGCCAGCAGATTCGGCAGCACGAAGAGCACATAGGTAAATATCTTCGGGGTGGTTTTTTCCGCCGCATGGATATAGTGCCCGATGAGGCCAGCGGTGCCGTTCAGAAGCGAATCCGCCCAGAGACGACCGGCCTTAAAGCTGCGCACGATCGAAAGCGTGAGTGGCAGTGCCACGAAGTAATCCGCGAGGAAGCGGATGCAGTTCTCCCAGAAGCTCCAGTTATCGATGACGCCGAGGATGTTTTCGAGCGAGCTCAGGAATACCGGTGTAACGAGGAAGGCGATCAGTCCAAAGAGGGCACCGATCAGCATCCGAAGCTCGACCGGCAGGTGATCAAACGGAAGAAGATGGGGCTTTCGGTCGCTCTGTTCCGCGCCATGGCCGGTCCAGGTGATGAGGAGCACGAGGCTTACGATGAAGCTGACGCTCGAGAGGATCAGGAGTGTCAGACCGATGATGCTGTTTTCACGTCGCTCGTTGTACTCCTGTGAAGCGTCTGCGAAGGCATCCTGCACCGGAAAGCTGGTGTCGATACCCGTGGAAAAACGATACTGGCAGTTACTGCCGAACGGACTTCTCGCCTGCAGAAGCATGATGAGATCCTGCGGCAGGTCGTGGTAGTCAGAGATGACCTCCAGCGAACTCGAATCGGTATAGGCGTACTTCGGAAGGCTGCGAATCTCGTCCTCGCTCAGTGATGGGGCGTTGGTATAGACGCGGCTTTCCTGATCCTTCTGATAGATGACATTAAAATAGAAGTTTGTACGTGCAGGATCAAATTCGCTCTTGACGGCATAGTAGCGTGCCAGATGGCTGAGTGCCTCCTTCGTCAGTGTGCCGAGCGACATCTGCCCATCGGTCGGGCTCTGCTGCTTATAGTTCGGCATGTAGGCCCGGTACTGTACGACGATCTGATGCTTCAGCTCATCCATCTCCTTCGTGACGGTCGCTGCGCCGCCCTCCCGAAGCTGGTTTTTCGTATCGAAGTAGTAGCCCATGGAACGCCCGTACTGGATGAGATAATCCAGGGAATAGGAAACGTTCTGCCCATTGACGTCGGCCTGTGCGATGATCTGATTCAGATTCAGCTTGCCGTCCTCCTCGAAGATATCCGTGAGCTTGATATAGTCGAAGACGTCAGCCATGGTCTGGTGGGCCTGGTTCTCGAAGGCATTGCTTTCGATGTAGTCCGGCTGCGACACATACTCGAGCGCATTTCCGCCCGCCGCGCCGAAGGTGAGGATGCCGATGCTCACGAGCACCATCAGGATGGCGATGGCGTTCACAATCGCGCTGATTACTTTTTTGATCATTACTTGTCGCCGTCCTGCTTCTCGATCTTATAGCCGACACCCCAGACGACCTTGAGGTAGCGTGGCTCACGCGGATTGATCTCGATCTTTTCACGGATATGGCGGATGTGCACCGCGACGGTGTTATCCGCGCCGATCGCCTGCTCGTTCCAGATCGAGGTGTAGATGTCGTCGATAGAGAATACCTTGCCCGCGTTCTTTACGAGCAGCAGCAGGATATTGTACTCGATCGGGGTCAGCTTGATCGGATTGCCATCGACGGTGACCTCCTTCGTGTCATCGTTCATGACGAGACCACCACAGGCATAGATATTTTCGCTCGTGGTTTCACCCATGTTGCCGAGCTGTGTGTAGCGGCGCAGCTGAGACTTTACGCGGGCCACCAGCTCGAGCGGATTGTACGGCTTCGTGAGATAGTCATCGGCGCCGACATTGAGACCGAGGATCTTATCGTTATCCTCCCCCTTTGCGGAGAGCATGATGATTGGGATCGAGCTCGTTTCACGTACCTTCAGTACAGTGTGTACACCATCGAGCCCCGGCATCATCACATCGACGATCAGAAGATCAACTTTATTCTTTTCCATGATGTCCAGTACATCATAGCCATCGTAGGCTTTTAAAACATGAAAGCCCTCACCGGTCAGGTAGATGGAAATCGCCTCGACGATCTGCTTATCGTCATCGCATACCAGTATTGTCTGCATAGAAAACCTCCATGAAAAAATATAAATTAACTACATTAGTATACCGTACTATGAGGAGCAATGCAAAAAAAGAAAGCATCGAAATATGTGACGGTTTTATGAAGATAAAAGAAGAGCTGTGCGGCGGGCACAGCTCTTCGGGTGATGTTATGCGGATTCAGGCGGCAGGGGTTTCTGCAGCTGGTGTTTCTGCGGCTACCGGCTGAACGAAATCGCTCTTGATGTAAGCATCCTCGCCGTTGTAGTCGATATTGACCCAGCCATCGGCTTCACCCTTATAGGTGACCTGCGTGCCGGCATCGAGAACGGCGAGTACACGGCAGTCGGTATTCGGCTCGGTACGAACCTTGACGCCGGTCGTGGTCATATAGATCGCGGTCGTCGGCTCCGGTGCGGCCGTCGTCTCTGGAACGATCGGTTCGGTCTCCATCACCGGCTCGGTGGCGGCTACGGTGGCAGCTGGTGTCGTCTCGATCGTCGCACTGCCGGAGTTGCCCATCAGAACGCGGATCAGAATGACCGCGAGGATGAGACAGAGAATCGGAATCACGTACTTCAGGATGCCGTACAGATCCAGCTCCTGCTTTCTGCCCTTCTGACCGCCACGTGGACGGTTCGCATTGCGACGACCAGAAGCGGCTGCCCGCTTCGCTGTACTGGTTGCGGCCGGACGACGATTTCCATTCCGGGATACGCGCTCGGAATCACGAAGCGGCCGGGTCGGACGCTGGTTCGTATTCCGGCTGGAGCGGTGATGCACATTACTGCCGGAACGACGTGGCGCATTTCCTAATGGAAGATCGACACCACTCGCATCGAAGGATGAACGTGGTGCTGTAGCAGCGCCTGCGTCGACGTCTCCCGAACCGGCAGCCGATTCGCCCTCGTTTTCTGGCGCAGTATAACGGCGCACAGTATCGGCATCGTCTGAACCGTCTGCCTCATAGCTGCTGCTCACGCCGTCTGCTGCATCTGTAGAAGCATACGAATCTGAACCTGCCGCAGCGAAACTTCGCTCACCTGCCGCCGGTCCGCTGTAACCGCTGGAGAAGCGGCTGGAACCCTGGAAGCTGCGTGTTTCGTAGCCGCCTCCGGATGAACGCTGCGCGTTCGAGTCTACATAATGCTCGAGTGCATCCTTCAGAAGAGAGAAGGAATCATTCGCCGCCTGCGCCGTCGCCTGGACACCGTTCTCGGTCTGCTCCGCATATAAACGGATGGCGTGATACTGATCCCGCGTCTCCTTTGAAATCAGCCGGTTTTCAAACAGCTGCTCGATATCACTCTCGAGATTGTTCGAAACGAGAACCGCCTTATCCACCTGCATACGGACGATCCGCTTCAGAATCTCACGGTCCAGAACCATGGCTTCAGCATAGCGACCGTTCAGAATATTCTGTTGAGCCTCATTTAAGTCGGTGCGAATTTTGCCCCAGATACTAGCTTCTCTTGGTGTTGGCATCAGAAACCTCCTTGACGGGAACATGTCCCAGCGCCGGAAAACGGCACGGAAAGATATTTTTTTGAGAAAAAAGAATGTCTTTTTTCGGAAAAACCTTCTTTAAATATACAGTCTAAGTATAACCAATTTCCAAAATCACTTCAAGGAAAAAGCATTTTTTCAGTCACGCAGCTGCCCCTGCATGAACGGTTATTCAGAAGCAGTATAGACGCCGTAACTGAAGCAGTGCTGAAAAAGTAGGGTTGGGATGTGGATATCGGCGGGGCGCAATGCCGAGCCCCTGCTTGCGACTGCGCGGAATGTATGTTACACTGCGAAAAACCGTCGTTTTCGTGCACGTCTCGAAGGCGAGTGCAGAATCGGCATCCTATACATAGAAACAGAAAGTGAAAGATTATGAGATTAAGACATATCACCGGCTCAGAGGACTACGTCGCGCAGTCTGAGTACGTCGTACACGAACCAGAGAAGAACAAGGGACAGTGGCAGCAGTTTTTCGGTAACGGGCACCCGATCCACGTGGAGATCGGCATGGGTAAAGGCCAGTTCATCGAGCAGATGGCGCTGACGCACCCGGAGATCAACTACATCGGCATCGAGCGTTACGATACCGTGATGCTGAAGGCGCTGAAGAAGCGAGAAGCTCTGATGGCGGAAGGTGAAGCACTCCAGAACCTCACCTTCATCTCTATCGACGCGCGCCTCCTCGCAGATGTCTTCGAGGCCGGCGAGATCGAGCGCGTCTACCTGAACTTCTCCGACCCGTGGCCGAAGGACCGCCAGGCGAACCGCCGTCTCACCAGCCCGGTTTTCATGAAGATCTATCAGCAGTTCCTGAAGCAGGACGGCGACCTCGAGTTTAAGACGGATAACGAAGGCCTCTTTGATTACTCCCTCCTGTCCATCCCGGAAGCCGGCTGGACCCTGACCGCCGTTACCCGCGACCTTCACCACGACGAGCGTATGAACCAGGGCAATATCATGACCGAATATGAAGAGAAGTTCTCCGCAAAGGGAAATCCGATCTTCAAGCTGATCGCGACACCGCCAGTACACGAAGCATAAACAGAATTCTGCAGGCAGGGGACCCGGAGGGTCCCCTGCCTGCCTGAACTGTTACATATGGTCAAAATTTTTTTGAAAAAGTTTTGAAAACCTGTTGACAATCAAAAACAGATTTTGTATATTACATAGGCGTCGAGCGGAAGACACGACACGAAAGACAAATGCACCTTTAGCTCAGTTGGTAGAGCAGCGGACTCTTAATCCGTTTGTCCAGGGTTCAAGTCCCTGAAGGTGCACTCGAAAAGTTCATATCTGTTTTATGCACCTTTAGCTCAGTTGGTAGAGCAGCGGACTCTTAATCCGTTTGTCCAGGGTTCAAGTCCCTGAAGGTGCACGACGAAGAGCCACATGTGAAAGCATGTGGCTTGTTTTTTATGAAAAAGTTCAGGCTGACCATTCGGTCTCCTGTCTCGAAGTTTACATATCGTAAGAGAATTTTAAATGTACAGCGGCCATGACATGGTATAATGTACTTTTATACAGATGAAATTTAAAGTGGCAAGCTGTGCGGTGTATCCTGCACAGTGAACACGCAGCAGAGAGGTTACGAATATATGTTAAATCGAAACTTTACCCGTCTGACAGCACTGATGCTGGCGGGCAGTATGCTGGTGCTGACCGGCTGTCAGCAGCAGATCGGGGATACCCGGATGGCGACCGAGACAGAATCAGAGATCGTGGTGACCACGGCTCCGGAAGCCGCCACGGTCGATGCCGTCGCCGCGCTGGGGGTCAACTCGAACGTCCTTCCGTCCATCGCCGGTGTCACCATCGACGGATCCGCCGAGGACCTCGCACCGGTTAACCTGACGGTCGGCGTCATCAACTCCGTCGTTGCCGATCTCCAGCAGCGCCTGATGGATCTCGGATTTATGGATCCTGATGAACCGACAACCTACTATGGAGAAGCGACCTCACAGGCGGTCAAGTATTTCCAGCGTCAGGTCGGCATGGCGCAGGATGGTATCTGCGGTGTCCAGACTTGGGATGCGATCATGAGTGATACGGCTCCGCACTATGCGCTGAAGCCGGGCTTCCAGGGTGCGGATGTTACGAATGCGCAGTATCGTCTGTATAACCTTGGTTATCTCTACCACGCCTCGGATGTCAATGGTACCTATGACGAGACGACCGTGGAGGCGATGAAAAAGCTCCAGACACAGAACGGACTGAATCCGGATGGTATATACGGCACCGCAACCTATAATCTTCTTTATTCAGATGAGGTAAAGGCAAACATCGTCGCTCTCGGCGAGCAGTCCGACCTCGTAAAGAAGTACCAGCAGTACCTCATCAACCTCGGCTATCTCAGTGGGGAAGCGGATGGTAACTTCGGACAGGGCACGCAGGCGGCCATCAAGGCCTTCCAGGCACGAAACGACCAGATCGTCGATGGTTACCTCGGTCCGGATACCAGAGCAGCGCTCGAGAATCCGAACGCGATGCCGTTCGCGATGCGTCTCGGCGAGCAGTCCGATTCCGTCAAGAACCTGCAGGAGTACCTCGCGAAGTACGGCTACCTCGATAAGAGCAACATCACCGGCTACTATGGTGAAGTGACGAAGAACGCCGTCGCAAGCTTCCAGAAGGTAAACGGACTCGGCCAGGATGGTGCGGCCGGTGCACAGACTATGAACATGTTCTACAGCGGCAAGGCGAAGTCGAGGCCGAAGAACAGCTCGAGCAGCACAGGTACGAACCGGAACAACAGCAGCTCGTCCGGTAATAAGAGCAGCAGCAGTAAGAATAACAGCAGTGCAGTGAGCGGCAATGTCGGCGGCGGAGCGACGGTCTCCGGATCCGCAGGTGCACTGGTATCCATCGCCGCATCGAAGATCGGCTGCCCATACGTATGGGGCGCCAAGGGACCGAACAGCTTTGACTGCTCCGGCTTCGTCTACTGGTGTCTCAACCAGGCAGGTGTCGGTGTATCCTACATGACCTCCTCCGGATGGCGTAATCCGGGACGATTCCGTCGCGTATCCTACAACGAGCTCCAGGCAGGAGATATCATCGTCGTATCCGGCCACGTCGGCATCTGTGCAGGTGGCGGCAGCGTCATCGATGCATCCTCCTCGAACGGACGTGTCGTACATAGATCACTCGGTCCATGGTGGGCGAACCACTTCATCGCCGGCTGGAGAATCTTCAGCTGATCAATATAAAAACTCCGTTGGAAAGGGACGTGCCCCTCTCCAACGGAGTTTTTTAATGCCGAAGCTTGACGAACTCCTGCAGCAGCGTCTCCGCCGCTGTCGACAGTGAACGTGACTGATCGACGACCGCGCAGAAGGTCCGGTCCGGCAGCGGGTCGGTGAGCTGGATACGATAGACCTCACCACGCGCGAGGGCATCCCGCGCGAGTGCCTCTGGATAGAAACCGATCCCGAGATCATACGCCACCATCGGCAGGATCTGATCCGTGGAGGAGGCCTCCAGCTCCGGATCGAACGGCAGCTGATGATTCAGAAAGTACTGCACATAGAGCTCGCGGGTGCCGGTATCGCGGCCGACGCTGATGAGTGGATAGGTATCGAGCTCACGCAGAGACATGGGCTGCTCCGCAAGGTGCCGGAGCCCCGGACCGACGATGGGGATTTCCTTAAAGGCAAAGAGTGGCTCCATCGAGAGCGTACCATGAATCGCCAGCGGTGTGGTCACGAGTGCGATATCGGCGAGGCCGTCCCGCAGTGCCTTCAGTGCGCGAGGCGTCGAGTGATTTGAGATGCTGATGCTGATTTCCGGGAAGTTCTTTTTAAAGTCCCGCAGCACCGGCAGCAGCACGAGACGAAGTGCGTTCTCGGAGGCGGCGATGGTGACGTGACCGCTTTCCATATTGACATCCTTCTGGAGCTCCCGCTCACCGAAACTCAGCTGCTCGTACGCGATCGACACATGCTCGTAGAGCTTCTGCCCGACCTGTGTCAGGGTGATGCCACGCTTCCCGCGGTGCATGAGCTTACAGCCGAGCTCTGCCTCGAGGCTGTTCATCGCGCGACTCACGTTCGGCTGATTCGAGCCGAGCATGCGTGCTGCCTGGGTGAAGCTGCGACAGCTGCCGACATAATAGAAGATGCGATAATAATCATACGAAACCATAGGGACCTCTTCGCTCAATAGAGGTAACAGTTCAGGCCGCCCCGCCGGATCCCCTGCCTGAACTGTTACCAATAGAGATTATTTCCAAAAATACAATACAAGCTTGTGATTAATATATCAAAATGAACAATCGAAGTCAAAATGACATGATAAATATATAAAAAATACGGCTTGAATATGAAAAAATGCGGAATATAATAGCAACCGAAGTAATCGGGAGCACCATGCCTGCCCGGAAAAGGGGGCTGCCCTGCATAGATGAATTCCGTTGGCCGGTTTCGGTACGGAATTTTTTTATTGCATACGGCACCCGGAGCGGCATCACTCTCGAGCACTTACGTAAAAGAATATGGAGGTAGTAGAATGGAGCAATTTACTTCGGAACTCCAGGAACAGCTGCAGGTCGCCACTGCATTCACGATTCCGGTGTTCGGAGGGATTCAAGTTGCCGAATCGACCGTCATCACCTGGGTGATCATGGCTGTACTGGCTGCGCTTTCCATCTATCTGGGTTCGAACCTGAAGGTACACAACCCGGGTAAACGTCAGCAGGTCGCAGAAATGATCGTCACCTTCCTGGACAACTTCATCAACGGGATGCTGGGAGAGAAGGGAAAGCAGTATGGAACCCTGATTTCCGTCATCCTCATCTATATCGGAGTGTCCAACGTGATCGGTCTGTTCGGACTGAAGCCGCCGACCAAGGATCTGAATGTCACGGTCGGTCTTTCACTCATCAGTATCGTGCTGATCGAGGTCGCGGGTATCCGCGCGAAGGGCGCGAAGGGCTGGCTGAAGAGCTTTTCACAGCCGGTTGCGATCGTGACACCGATCAATATCCTCGAGCTGGTGATTCGTCCGCTGTCCCTGTGCATGCGACTTTTCGGTAATGTACTCGGCGCATTTATCATCATGGAGCTGATCAAAATGGTCGTTCCGGTCGGCGTTCCGGCCATCTTCAGTCTCTATTTTGATATATTTGACGGACTGATTCAGGCATACGTTTTCGTATTCCTGACATCGCTTTACATCCAGGACGCGGTGGAGTAAACCGCAGCCGTCCTGCGACCGTCTCCCTGGGTTCGGCCAATGCCGTCGACCGGGAGATCGTCACGTTGCAAATGTGAAACAGCCCCTTCATTTGAAATGAAGAGCGGTAAACATAGGACGACCATCCAAAACAGAAAAGCCATGATGGTCGCTGATTTGTGAATGAATTTAAAGGAGAAAAATTATGAGCGTAACAGCAATTGGTGTCGGTTTAGCAGCATTCGCCTGCATCGGTGCAGGTCTTTCCATCGGTATCGCAACTGGTAAGGCAGCAGAGGCCATCGCAAGACAGCCGGAGGCAGACGGCAAGATCATGAGAATCCTTCTTCTGGGCTGCGCCCTCGCCGAGGCAACCGCGATCTACGGCTTCGTTCTCGGTATCCTCTGCATCTTCTTCCTGGGCTGATCTTTGTTTGAGACAGTAGTACAGTGAAGACAGGAGAAGAAACATGTTAAGAGTAGATATCAACTTATTATTTACCGTGATCAACCTGCTGTTCCTGGTTTTCCTTATGAAGAAGTTCCTCTTCAAGCCGGTGCGCGCGGTCCTCGAGAAGCGTCAGAACGAGATCGAGGCATCGTTTAAGAACGCAGATGCCGTCAACCAGGAGGCAGCAGCGCTGAAGGAGAAGTATGAGGCGAGCCTCTCGAACATCGAGACGGAGCGTCAGGAGACCATCAATCAGGCGAAGATCGATGCGTCGAAGGAGTACGACGAGATCATCCACAACGCAAACAAGAAGGCCGACAAGATCATCGCCGAGGCGAAGATCCAGGCCGAGAAGGATGCCGAGACGAAGCAGCATGAGATGCAGCAGCAGATGGCCGTGCTCGTCGCACAGGCAGCCTATAAGATCGCGACCTCTCATGACAGTGCAGCGAACGACAGCCAGCTGTTTGATCAGTTCCTGAACGACAGTGAGGGGCAGCAGCCGAACGGCACGAAGGAGGCATAAGCGATGACGCAGAATGCAAGAGAGATTGCAGAACGTTTGATTCAGCTGCAGGTTTCTCCGAGCGTGATGAGTTCGACCTCACGTATCTTTGAGGTCCTGCCGGAAACCCTTTCCGAGCTCGGTGATCCGACCGTGTCACTGGAGAAGAGAAACACCATCATCGACAGTGTGTTCCCGACCGAGGTGCGAGATACCCTGAAACTTCTCTGTGAGCAGAATGCGCTCGGAAGCTGGAAGGACATCGCACAGCAGTACAGTGAGATCCGTGCGACTGCAGAGCGCCAGACCCAGGTTCGTCTTCGCTACGTGACGAAGCCGACGGAGAAGCAGCTCCTGAATATTCAGAAGTTCGTTTTTGATAAATATAAGACCCAGTATTTCGACTTTCAGATGCAGGAGGATAAGGCACTCGGTGGTGGCTTCATCCTCGAGGTAGGCAACGATCAGTACGACTGGTCGACGAGCGGCCGCCGGAATCAGTTCCTCGAGCAGCTCCGGAATACCCGTTCCAGCCTCACAAGCGATGCCGACATCCTGACGATTCTTCAGAAGGGCATCTCAAACTTCGACCTGAAGGCCGAGAAGAAGGAAATCGGCTTCATCGAGAGCGTCGGTGATGGTATCGCCATCATGAACGGCCTCGATCATGCCATGTATGGCGAGGTCATCGAGTTCGATAACGGGACGAAGGGTATGGTACAGAACATCGAGCGGAACCGTATCGGTGTCATCCTCTTCGGTGACGAGACCGGACTCGGCGAGGGCAGTCGTGGTATGCGTACCGGTCGTATGGCCGGCGTACCGGTATCCAATGACTACCTCGGTCGTGTCGTAAACGCTCTCGGTGAGCCGATCGACGGTCTCGGTCCGATCCATGAGGACGAGTACCGCGCCATCGAGCAGCCGGCACCAGGCATCATCGATCGTCAGCCGGTCAATGAGCCGCTGCAGACCGGTATCCTCGCGATCGACTCGATGTTCCCGATCGGTCGTGGACAGCGTGAGCTGATCATCGGCGACCGTCAGACCGGTAAGACCTCCATCGCGATGGATACGATCCTGAACCAGGCGGATAAAAACTGTATCTGTATCTATGTCGCCATCGGTCAGAAGGAGTCGACCGTTGCTTCGCTCGTTGAAAACCTGAAGAAGCACGATGCGATGAAGTATACCTGCGTCATGGCGGCCACCGCTGCAGATCCGGCACCGATCCAGTACATCGCACCATATGCAGCGACCGCCCTCGCTGAGTACTTCATGTACAAGGGACAGGATGTCCTGATCGTCTACGATGATCTCAGTAAGCATGCCGTCGCCTACAGAGCGCTGTCTCTGCTTCTCGGTCGTGCACCGGGACGTGAGGCGTATCCTGGTGATGTCTTCTATCTGCACTCGAGACTCCTCGAGCGTTCCTGCCGTCTCAGTGAGAAGCTCGGTGGTGGCTCCATCACCGCACTTCCGATCATTGAGACCCAGGATGGTGATGTTTCGGCCTATATCCCGACGAACGTCATCTCCATCACCGATGGTCAGATCTTCCTCGAGAGCAACCTCTTCTTCGAGGGTCAGCGTCCGGCCGTCAACGTCGGTCTGTCCGTATCCCGAGTCGGTGGTGCGGCACAGGCGAAGGCCATGAAGAAGGCCTCCGGCTCCCTCCGTATCGATCTCGCGCAGTATCGTGAGATGGCCGTCTTCACGCAGTTCTCCTCGGATCTCGATCAGAACACCCGTGATCTCCTGACCCAGGGTAAGGTGCTCATGGAGCTTCTGAAGCAGCCACTCGGTCATCCGATGTCCCTGGCGGATCAGGTCATCACCCTTGTCACCGCGCTCAATAAGAAACTGATGAGCGTCGAGCCGAAGCATGTCAAGGAATTCCAGGGGGAGATGCTCACGTATTTCGCACAGCGCTATCCGGAGATCGGTAAGAACCTCGAGATTTCGAAGGTGCTCGATGACGATGCGAAGAAGAGCATTCTGAGCGTCGCCGACGAGTTCCTGAAGATCTGGGACAGCGAGCACAGCACATCAGGAAGCACGAGCGCAGTCTAAGCGTTTCATCATATAACGCCAATGCTTCCGGCGAAGCATCGTCGTGCAGCAGGTGAGGATTGCCTCGTCCATATCGTTATCTATACGTAGGACGTGACATTTTATCCTGCGGAGTCGAATCGGCTCCGGGACATGAGGATGCCGGCGGGAAGCATTGGCGGAAGACAGGAGTACATCATGGCAACAACAAGAGAGCTTCGGGATCGTATCTCGAGCATCGATAATACGCTGAAAATCACCAACGCCATGTACCTCATCTCCAGTACGAAGCTCCGGAAGGCGAAGACGGATCTGGCGAAAACCGAGCCGTATTTCTATACGCTGCAGACGATGATCCAGCGTATCCTTCGTCATCTGCCGGAGGATTTCACGCATCCATACCTGGATGTGCGTCGTTCGGTTCGTGAAACGATGGAACCGAGGGATTATAAGACGGCAGTCATCTGCGTGACAGCGGATAAGGGTCTCGCCGGTGCCTATAATCATAATGTGATCAAGCGGACCGAGGAGATCCTCCGGGAACGCCCGAATCATCAGCTGTTCGTCGTCGGCGAGATGGGCCGTGCATACTTCCATGCACAGAACGAGCCGATCGCGCACCACTTCCGCTATACGGCGCAGAATCCGACCCTGCATCGGGCACGTGTCATCACGGGTCATATGCTGGATCTTTTCGAGGCACATGAGTTCGATGCGCTCTACATCGTGTATACACGTATGAAGAACAGTCTGGAGATGGTCACTGAGACCGAGCAGCTGCTTCCGCTGGATAAGCTGAACGGCGGTGTGCTGGGAACGACGGTACCGATGGTCGCGGGTATGGAGGAGTTCCGTATGCGTCCGACACCGAAGGCCATCATCGACAACGTCATCCCGGATTATCTGAACGGTTTCATCTACAGTGCGCTGGTCGAGTCCTTCTGCTCGGAGCAGAATGCACGTATGACCGCGATGGATGCCGCGAACCGGAGTGGTAACAAGCTGAAGCAGCAGCTGAGCATCCAGTATAATCGGCAGCGTCAGGCACAGATCACACAGGAAATCACGGAGATCGCCGCTGGCGCCCGCGCGCAGCAGCGGAAGTAGTTAGGAGGATACATGCAGACAGGAAAAATCGTGCAGGTGATGGGACCGGTCGTCGATGTGGCGTTTGATACCACACCGCTTCCGGAGATCAAGACTGCACTTAAGGTAGATAATCATGGCAGAGAGTGTGTCATGGAGGTGGCACAGCAGATGGGGCAGAGCGTCGTGCGCTGCATCATGCTGAGTGCATCCGAGGGACTCGAGCGGGACATGGTCGTCACGAATACAGGTGCCGGAATCACTGTTCCTGTGGGTGAGAAGACCCTCGGCAGACTGTTTAATGTGCTGGGCGATGCGATCGATGGACAGCCGGCACCGGAGACGGAGGAGCACTGGGAGATCCACCGGAAGCCGCCGAAGTTCGAGGACCAGAATCCGGTACAGGAGGTTCTCGAGACCGGTATCAAGGTCATCGATCTGCTGGCACCGTACGCAAAGGGTGGTAAGATCGGTCTGTTCGGTGGTGCCGGTGTCGGTAAGACGGTCCTGATTCAGGAGCTGATCCGGAACATCGCGACGGAGCATGGCGGATACTCGATCTTCACCGGTGTAGGTGAGCGTTCCCGTGAGGGTAATGATCTCTACAGCGAGATGACCGCGAGTGGTGTCATCAAGAACACGGCGCTCGTCTTCGGACAGATGAATGAGGCACCGGGTGCCCGAATGCGTGTGGCGGAGACCGGTCTTACGATGGCCGAGTACTTCCGTGATGTGCAGCATAAGGATGTGCTGCTCTTCATCGATAACATCTTCCGTTTCGTACAGGCAGGCTCCGAGGTTTCGTCTCTGCTTGGTCGTATGCCGTCAGCCGTCGGTTATCAGCCGACCCTCGCGACGGAGATGGGCCAGCTGCAGGAGCGTATCGCGTCGACGAAGGAAGGTTCGGTTACTTCCGTACAGGCCGTCTACGTTCCGGCCGACGACCTGACCGACCCGGCACCGGCGACGACCTTCGCGCACCTCGATGCGACGACGGTTCTGTCCCGTAAGATCGTAGAGCAGGGCATCTACCCGGCCGTCGATCCGTTGGAGAGCTCCTCCAGAATCCTGACCGAGGAGATCGTCGGTAAGGAGCACTATGATACAGCACAGCGTGTACTGCAGATCCTCGAGAAGTACAAGGAGCTGCAGGATATCATCGCCATCCTCGGTATGGAAGAGCTGTCCGAGGAGGATAAGATGACCGTATACCGTGCACGTAAGATCCGTAACTTCCTGAGCCAGCCGTTCTTCGTCGGTGAGCAGTTCACCGGTATCCCGGGCAGATATGTACCGCTCGCTGATACCATCAAGGGCTTCAAGGCGATCATCGATGGTGAGATGGATGAGTATCCGGAGAGTGCGTTCTTTAACGTCGGTACCATCGAGGATGTGAAGAAGAAGGCCGAGGATATGGCGGCTGCAGACGCGAAGAAGGCGTAAAACAGGATATATATAGAGTATGCCGGCAAGACGGCCTGTGCAGCGTGCGGTCAGAACACGAAGCACGGGCGACGTATCCGGCTTCCGGCTGTGCTACAGCCGGAAGAAATCGAATTGTGAAGAGGTTTTGAAATGGCAGACACACCAGCACTGTTCAGTTTACAGGTGATTGCATCGAATAAGGTTTTTTATGATGAGCATGCACAGTATCTGAAAATCAATACTTCAGATGGCTTCCGTGGCCTGATGGCGCATCATGCACCATGTGTTGTGGCTGTCGAGACCGGACCGATGGAAATCGTGAAGCCGGACGGAGAGCGCATCGAAGTTCTCGTCAGCAGCGGTATCATGAACTGTGCGAATAACCGAATCACGGTGCTCGTCGACACCTGCGAAACCGCAGAGGAGATCGATGTGCGTCGTGCGGAGGAGGCGAAGGAGCGTGCCCTCGAGCAGCTCCGCCAGAAGCAGTCCGTCGGCGAATTCAAGATGACCCAGTCATCCCTCGCCCGTGCACTGTCGCGACTGGAGTTCTCGTCACATAAACAGCACTTCATCTGATCGCGCTTGCAGCTGAAATCGAATGTACACTAGGACGCCCGGAGGGCTGTCCCCGGCAGCACAGTACTTCGAGGTCGGAAAAATCACAAATCGGGCCCTTAGAACCGGTAGGCCCTCTGCAATCACTGAGTTTTCTTTATGAAAACTCAGCATTGCAGAGGGTGCTAAGGAAAAATTATTCCAACTGGTTCTAAGGGCCCGATTTGGATTTATTCACGACCTCTTCGTATGGCTTCCGGGGACAGCCCTCCGGGCGTTCTGACCGCTACTGTTTTCAGCAATGCCTTTTTCTGGAATACGCTATTGCGTCAGAAGTGTGAAATCTTGACACTGCGTTGCCCTCGGCCTACACTAGGGAAAACCATTGCGTAGGGCGGTGTGCTATCATAACGCCTCATCACTGAAATGAGTGGGACACGCCTGTGAAATGGGTATCATAAAACCTCTGAGTATTTTATGAAAGGATTTAAATATGAAATCACTGAATGAACTTCATATCGGATTTATCGGATTAGGAAATATGGGAGGTGCAGTGGCCGAGGGCTTCATCCGTGCGGGCATCCCGGCGGGTAATATTTATGCCTGTGGCGGACACTTTGAGAAGCTCACAGCACGCTGTGCTGAAATCTCTGCACTTGCGCCTTCGGACGGTGAACACGCAGCCGGTATGCATGCCTGCCATGACGTCGCAGAAGTAGCCGATGCGTCGGACCTTATCTTTATCGCTGTGAAGCCGGTAAAGATTCCGACGGTCATCAAGCCATACGCAGCGCACTTCGCTGACAAGCTGATCGTTTCGGTAGCGTGGGGCTATGACCTCGCACGTTATGAGAAAGAAGAAATCCTTCCGGCATCTGCGCACCTTCTCTGCACGATCCCGAATATCCCGGTTTCGGTCGGAAAAGGCATCTTCATCGCCGAGAAGGCGACGAGTCTTACATCGGAGGAGGAAACCCTGGTTCACAGCTTACTTGAGAAGATTTCTATGGTGATTCCGGTCGAGACCGCGCAGCTCAACATCGGCGGTATCATCGGCGGCTGTGCACCTGCCTTTGCGGAGGTCTTCATGGAAGCGATGGCCGACGCGGCCGTCATGTACGGCATCCCGCGTGCGACGGCATATCCGCTCGTATCAAAGATGCTCGAAGGCACCGCAGCACTGCAGCTTGCAAGCGGAAAGCATCCGGCTGCGATGAAGGACGATGTCTGCTCACCGGGCGGTGCAACGATCTGCGGCATCGCTTCCCTCGAGGAGCACGGCTTCCGAGGTGCGGTCATCGATGCCGTCAAAGCCATCCAGGGCGACTGATCCAGGGCGTCGAGGTGTCAAGAAGACAGCCCAGGAAGCCCGGAGGGGCACTTTGGACATTCTGGCGTGTGTGGCCCTATAATAAAAACTTGTCAGCGCATCGGAAAGAGTGTATTATATAGGGCATCATTTGAAAAACGAAGATATAGAGATTTAAGGAGATAAGTCGATATGATGAGTCCGAAGCAGAAAAAGACCGTATCCGCGGTTATCGTCATTGCCCTCGTTGCCGCAATGGTGCTGACCATGGTTCTTCCATATATTCTTTGATGGACACAGAATGACGGAGAGACAGCCCAGCGGGCTGTCTCTCTTTATTTATAGAAACAAGTAGAGAGACGTTTATGAAACATGATATCACTCCTGGCCAGGATCTGGTCATGATCGGTGAGGTCGGAACGTATGCGCTTCGTGTCCTTCTCGATCGGCGAATGACAGACATCAGAAAACGATTCGGCACGGCGTACCTCGCGGAGGAAGTG
Source organism: Oribacterium sp. HCP3S3_B9 (assembly GCF_052064255.1). Taxonomy (NCBI): domain Bacteria; kingdom Bacillati; phylum Bacillota; class Clostridia; order Lachnospirales; family Lachnospiraceae; genus Oribacterium; species Oribacterium sp. HCP3S3_B9. The sequence goes on along the minus strand of NZ_JBQHVY010000003.1, from coordinate 143,370 downwards.
GAGGGGCTGGATGCTCGAGCCTGCCGCCCGGAGGGCGCTCCTTCGGGTTCGTGTGATCCGCTGGAGCAGCTGCTTCCGGGCTATCAGAAAAACTATGGCGTCACGAAGTGCTGGCCGGTGGCGAAGGGCGGTGCCCTGAAGGCACTGTGGGACTTCTGCGCATCGGAGGGCATCGACCCGGAGACCGGGAAGAAGCGAGGCGATGGTGTGGGCTGCGAGTTCCGCTATGATCGCATCCCGATCCGTCAGTTTACGATGGAGGTCTGCGAGCTGTTCGACCTCTTCCCGTACCGGCTCTGGTCGGAAGACTGCTGGCTGCTGGCCGTCGATCGGGGCACACAGCTGGTGGAGGACTTCCTGAAGGCGCAGGCAGGCCTGGCAAAGGCCGGTGCTGATGCGATTTTCGAGCAGGGAGACCGCGCCGGCTTCGACGCATCCCATCGCCGGACAGAGGAGCCGATCCAGGCGGCTGTCTTCGGACGCTTCACGAAGGGAAAGAAGCGCCTCCGCGTGGATGGCGTCGAGCCGGCCTACCTCACCCGTGAGGACTACGAGGAGCTGGAACGTTACCTGGAGGGCGCGAAGCGAAAGTAAATATTAAGTTGTCTGCAGCCTGTCGGATGTTTAAAATAAAAATGTTGTGCGCCGACATCTGAAAAAGAGGAGTATAGAACCATGAGAGAGAAGATTCTTGCAATTATCGAAAAAAATTCACGTCTGACCACAAAGGACATCGCCGATATCCTCGGTGAGAATGAGGAGAGAGTGAAGGCAGAAATCGAGAGTATGGAGCAGGAGGGCATCATCTGCGGCTATCATACGCTCATCAACTGGGACAAGACCGCCGACGAGCGTGTCGATGCGCTGATCGAGGTGAAGGTGACACCGCAGCGTGGACAGGGCTTCGACTCCATCGCCCAGCGTATCTATCAGTATGATGAGGTGGATGCGGTGTACCTCATGTCCGGATCCTTCGATTTCACCGTGATGATCAAGGGCAGAACCATGAAGGAGGTGGCACTGTTCGTTTCCGAGAAGCTGTCTCCGATGGATTCCGTCCTGTCCACCGCGACGCATTTCGTGCTGAGAAAGTATAAGGATCACGGCACCGTCATCGAGCAGCCGCGTGTTGACGAGAGAATGAAGGTGTCCTTATGAGAAGTCCATTAAATGATCGAATTACAGAAATCCAGCCGAGCGGCATCCGTAAGTTCTTCGACATCGTGTCGGAGATGGAGGATGCGATTTCCCTCGGTGTCGGCGAGCCGGATTTCGATACCCCGTGGCATGTACGTGAAGAGGGTATCCACTCCCTCGAGATGGGCCGTACCTTCTATACGTCCAATGCTGGCTTAAAGGAACTGCGTGTTGAGATTTCAAACTACGTAAACCGCCGCTTCGGTGTGAGCTATGACCCGCTGAGTGAGTGCATGGTCACCGTCGGTGGCTCCGAGGCGATCGACCTCGCGATGCGCTGCATGCTGAATCCGGGTGATGAGGTCCTCATCCCGCAGCCGAGCTACGTTTCCTACACCCCGTGTGCCATCATGGCGGGTGGTGTGCCGGTGCCGATCGAGCTCGAAGAGAAGGACGAGTTCCGTCTGACCCCGGAGAAGCTTCTCGAGAAGATCACGCCGAAGACGAAGCTCCTCGTGCTGCCGTTCCCGAACAACCCGACCGGTGCCATCATGGAGAAGGAGGACCTCGAGAAGCTCGTCCCGATCATCGAGGAGCATGACCTCTATGTCCTCTCCGATGAGATCTATGCAGAGCTTACCTACAAGGGCGAGATGCACAGTATCATCGAGTTCCCGGGTATGCGCGATCGTACCGTATACATCAACGGCTTTTCGAAGGCCTACGCGATGACCGGCTGGCGTCTCGGCTACTGCTGTGCACCGAAGCCGATCCTCCGGCAGATTCTGAAGCTGCACCAGTTCGCCATCATGTGCGCACCGACGACCTCGCAGTATGCTGCCGTCGAGGCACTGAAGAACGGCGATGAAGATATCGCCCGCATGCGCGAAGCCTATGACCAGCGCCGTCGTTTTCTTGTGACGCGTCTTCGCGACATGGGCATGGACTGCTTCGAGCCGTATGGCGCATTCTATGTCTTCCCGTCCATCAAGCGCTTTGGCATGAGCTCCGAGGAGTTTGCGAACCGCCTGCTTCAGGAGGAGAAGGTCGCGATCGTCCCAGGTACTGCCTTCGGTGACTGTGGAGAGGGCTTCATGCGTATCTCCTACGCATACTCCATCGATGACCTGAAGAAGGCGCTCGACCGTATCGAAGCCTTCGTGCGCAATTTTCGGAGGTGAATATGGCCTGGTATGACAGTGCTGTTTTTTATCATATGTATCCGCTCGGCATGGTGGGTGCCGAGAAGCAGAACGATGGCGGAGAGATCCGTCGACGCTTTTCTGAGCTCGACGCCTTCATCCCGTACCTGAAGGTGCTCGGCTGCGATGCCATCTACATCGGCCCGCTCTTCGAGTCCGGCAGTCATGGCTACGACACCACGGATTATAAAACCGTCGATCGTCGATTGGGGACCAATGCAGACTTCCGCCACTTCGTGGATACAGCGCATAATTACGGCATCCGTGTCGTCGTCGATGCCGTGTTTAACCACACCGGTCGTGGCTTCTTCGCGTTTAAGGATATCCAGGAGAAGGGCTGGGACAGTGCGTATAAGGACTGGTACAAGGGCGTTGGTTTCGATGGCGGTTCCCCATGGGGCGACCGCTTCCACTACAGTGCATGGCGCGGTGCCTGGGAGCTCCCGGAGCTGAACTTCAACTGCGAGGGCGTCCGTAAATATCTGATTGATGTCGTGCAGTACTGGATCGATACCTTCGACATCGATGGTCTCCGTCTCGACTGTGCCGACGTGCTCGATATGGGCTTCCAGCATACGCTTCGCTACTTCACGAACCAGATGAAGCCGGAGTTCTGGCTGATGGGCGAGGTGATCCACGGTGAGTATGCACGCTGGGTCAATCCGGAGACCCTGCACTCGGTGACGAACTACGAGCTGCATAAGTCGATCTACAGTGGCTTCAACAGTCATAACTTTTTTGAGATCGCGCATAATGTGAACCGTAATCTTACGATCGGACGGGATCTGTATCTCTTCCTCGAGAACCATGATGTGGATCGTATCGCGTCGAAGCTCGAAAATAAGAACAATCTCCGCCCATGCTATATGGCGATGTTTACCCTGCCGGGTAAGCCGTCCATCTACTATGGTGGCGAGTTCGGCCTCGAGGGTGTGAAGCAGGGACCGGATGATTCACCGCTGCGTCCTTCCATCGACCTCGATGAGATGAAGCCGAACGACTTCACCTCCTATGTTGCGAAGCTCGCGGAGATCCATGGCAAGAACTCGGAGCTCCACATGGGCCAGTATAAGGAGCTGTATCTCCAGAACCGTCAGTGGGCCTACGCCCGCGTGGACCATAACAGTGCGGTTGTGACGGCGCTCAACAACGATGAGCAGCCGGCCGTGTTCTATGTGACCCTTCCGATGAAGGCGGAGCTTGCCTTCGACCTGCAGACCGAGGAGACGATCCCGATCGAGCCGGATAACCGTATCATGATCCGTCTCGAGGCGAATGCCGGCCGGATGATCAAGGTGAAGTAGTACTGTGTATGATGAGACGACCGAAGGGCTGCGGGTGGCAGACTTCCGGGCGTCTCAAACTACACAACTAAAGAACATGAATGTGCCGTATAATAAACGGCTCTGCACAATATGGTAAAAATGTCAAAATGAGGGGAAAATCCCCTCGTTTTGTTGTATAATATGATCACGACAAAATATAAACGGAGGACATCATGGCCACCAGATCCAGGAAAGCAAAACCGGCCGGAAGTACAAAACCGGCCACAGGCGATACACAGAAAACCACGGTAAAGAAAACCGCGCCGAAGACCGCGAAACCAGCGGCGCCGGCGGCACACAAGAGTGCACCGAAGAAAGAGGAGCAGAGGCCCGTGACGAGCGCTTCGCCGGAAGCATTGGACCCGGTCTTCATCACCGAGCTCGATCGCTACCTCTTCGGCGAGGGCCGTGATTATAAGATTTATGAGAAGATGGGTGCGCACCCGGCGACGCTGCACGGAAAGAAGGGCATGCACTTTGCGGTCTGGGCACCACATGCGAAGGCCGTTTCCATCGTCTGTGACCGGAACGCGTGGGATGTGGAGGCGAACTACATGCTTCCGCTCGAGACCAGCGGCATCTACGAGGGCTTCATCGAGGGCATGGGCTTCGGTGAGATTTACAAGTTTGCGATTCATACACAGCGTGGCGACATCCTGTATAAGGCGGATCCGTATGCATTTTCCGCAGAGTTCCGTCCGGGTACGGCATCGATGACCGCAGATCTCTCGGGGTATGTCTGGGGAGACCAGAGCTGGATGAGTACGCGCGCGAAGACGCCGACCTTCGCACAGCCGATGGCGATTTATGAGTGTCATCTCGGCTCCTGGCGGAAGAAGAACCGCGAGGAGAAAAACGGCTTCTATACCTATACGGAGGCGGCACATGAGCTCGCGGAGTACTGTAACGATATGGGCTACACCCACGTGGAGCTGATGGGAATCGCAGAGCATCCGCTTGACGCCAGCTGGGGATATCAGGTGACCGGCTATTTCGCACCGACGAGCCGTCATGGCTCTCCGAGGGAGTTCATGTACCTGGTGGATTATCTTCACCAGCATGGCATCGGCGTGATCCTCGACTGGGTACCGGCACACTTCCCGAAGGATGCGCAGGGACTGGCGGATTTCGACGGTACCCCGACCTATGAGTATGCCGACCCGCGGAAGGGTGAGCATCCGGACTGGGGCACGAAGATCTTTGATTACGGTAAGAATGAGGTACAGAACTTCCTCATCGGAAACGCGTTGTACTGGTATGACGAGTATCACATCGACGGACTCCGTGTCGATGCGGTGGCGTCCATGCTCTACCTCGACTATGGCCGCAAGGATGGCGAGTGGGTACCGAACAAGTACGGCGGAAACGGAAACCTCGAGGCCATCGAGTTCTTCAAGCATCTGAACTCCATCATCCTCGGTCGGAAGGACGGCAGCATCATCATCGCAGAGGAGTCGACGGCATGGCCGAAGGTGACGGCGGCGCCGGAGTATGACGGCCTCGGCTTCACCTACAAGTGGAACATGGGCTGGATGCATGACTTCCTCGACTATATGAAGCTGGATCCGTACTTCCGTAAGGGGGCACATAACAAGATGACCTTCGGTATGAGCTATGCTTCCTCCGAGAAGTTCATCCTGGTGCTGAGCCACGACGAGGTCGTCCATCTCAAGTGTTCGATGATCAACAAGATGCCGGGTCTCTATGAGGATAAGTTCCGAAACTTAAAGTGCGGCTACCTCTTCATGTTCGGTCACGCCGGCAAGAAGCTTCTCTTTATGGGACAGGATTTCGCACAGCTGCACGAGTGGGATGAGAAGGTCGCCCTCGACTGGTACCTCACCGAGGAGCCGGAGCACAGGGGCGTGCAGAATTTCATGCGTGATCTCCTCCATATGTACCGGAAGTACCCGGCGATGTGGGAGCAGGACGACAGCTGGGAGGGCTTCGAGTGGATCAATGCGGACGACGCCGACCGCTCGATCTTCAGCTTCATCCGGAAGGATCATACCGGAAAGAACAGCCTTGTCTTCGTCGTCAACATGACCCCGGTGGAGCGTCCGGACTATGCGGTCGGTGTTCCGACGCGCGGCCGTTATACGCTGATTTTCGATGAAAACGGCGCCGTCAGCTCGAAGGACGGACGGAAGAATGCCTACCAGGCGAAGAAGGGCGAGTGTGATGGAAGACCATACCACGTCGCGTACCCGCTCCCGGCGTATGGCTGTGCCGTCTTCCGCTTCCAGTATCATTGAGCCGGTATAGATAAAAAGTTATAACGGGAAAATTTGTTATTAATTTAACAAATTTGTATTCCTTTTATCATGAAGTGTAGTAAAATAGACTCATACTTAAAAAAGGAGAACAACTATGGCTAGAGAATTATTATCGAAAAAAGCGGGCAAGAGTGTTTATCGCGATGGTGATAAGATTCTGAAGATTTTTGAAAAGTCGTTTGACAAGTCAGAAGTTTTTCATGAAGCCTTCGCCCATGCACGTGTAGAGACCATCGAAGGCCTCCATGTACCGAAGATTCTCGGAATCTACGAGGAGGATGGCCAGTGGGTGATCGAGCGTGAGTACATCGCCGGTAAGACACTCGAGGAGCTCATGAAGGAGCATCCGGAGAAGAAGAACGAGTACATCGCACAGATGGTCGATCTTCAGATGCTGATGTTCACGAAGAAGGCTCCGCTGCTTCAGAAGCTGCGCGATAAGCTGACCTACCAGATCAATGGCCTCAACACCATCGATGCAAGCACGCGTTATGAGCTCCTGACCCGTCTCGAGTCCATGCCGAAGCACTTCAAGCTCCTGCACGGTGATTTCCGCCCGGATAACATCATCGTCGCAGAGGATGGCACGATGTACCTCATCGACTGGGTACATGCCACCCAGGGTAACGCAAGCGCCGACGTAGCGAGAACCTACACGACACTCTACCTCGAGGATCGGGATGCGGCAGAGCAGTACTATCAGGATTTCTGCGCGAAGACCAACACCGACAAGGGCTATGTGCACAAGTGGCTTCCGATCGTCGCCGCTGCGAACCTTACGAAGCAGCGTCCGGAGGAGAAGGAGATCCTCGAGAGCTGGCTCAATGTCGCCGACCTGATGTAATCCGCACCGCCTTCGGCACCGGTAGCATAAGCGCACGGTCCGAAGACCTGCAGTTCTGATTGACAGACATCCGAAAAACAGAATATGATAAGAAGCGCTGACGTGATAAACGCCAGCGCTTTTTTGAATTTTAGAATTTTTTAATGGGGTCAGACCCCCTTACGATTTTCTTACGAAAGAGGAGAATTTATGCCAGATCAGTTTTCGAGAACCCGTCTCCTGCTGGGCGCAAAGGCCGTGGATGTCTTACAGCACGCCCGTGTCATCGTCTTCGGTGTCGGCGGCGTCGGTGGTTTCGCAGCCGAGGCCCTCGCGCGTGCCGGCGTCGGTACGATCGACCTCGTGGATAACGATACCGTCTGTCTTACGAATATCAACCGTCAGATCATCGCCACCCACCAGACCGTCGGGCGCTATAAAACCGAGGTGATGGCGGAACGCATCCATGACATCAACCCGGATTGCGTCGTCCATCGACACGAGTGCTTTTTCCTGCCGGAAACCAGTGCGGAATTCCATTTCGAGGAGTATGATTACGTCATCGATGCGGTCGATACCGTGACGGCGAAGATCCAGCTCGTCATGGCCTGTCAGGCAGCCGGTACGCCGATCATCAGCAGCATGGGCGCCGGTAATAAGCTTGATCCTACGAAATTCCAGGTCGCGGACATCTATCAGACCTCGATCGACCCGCTCGCCCGCGTCATGCGCAGAGAACTGAAGAAGCGCAATGTGAAGCATCTGAAGGTCGTATACTCCACAGAAGAAGCATTGACCCCGCTCGTGGAAGAGGAGGATCCTGTCTCCGCCGGGGAAATATCACCGGATGTCGAGCACATCAGCGGGCGCCGCTCGACCCCGGGCTCCGTCGCGTTTGTGCCTTCCGTCGCCGGGTTGATCATCGGTGGAGAGGTGATCAAGGACCTCACGAAGGAAGCGCAGAGCGCATTACGTTAAATATGCATGAATTTTTCACAGATTTTGCATGGAAAGCTGTACATACAATTCGTAAAAAGCATGATAAGATGATAACAGTATTTTGTATCCGTGATAGAGCGGATGCATACGTATGGGGGGAAAATGAGAGCACCATCAAATCTGAAGGATTTCGTATATAAAAGTATAGAGGCGGATCTCTTGGCCGGAAATCTGCATTCCGGAGATATCATCAATGAGAAGGATCTGGTGGAAAAGTACGGCGTAAGCAAGTCACCGGTGCGCGATGCGCTGATCGCGATGTGTGCCGATGGTATCCTGAAAAGCATCCCGCGTTATGGATATGAAGTGATCTCCTATTCGGTAGAGGATGTTTACTCCATGCTGCAGTTCCGTCTCGTTTTAGAGAGTGGCTTTCTGAAGCAGCGCATCGTAACCTTAACGGATCGTCAGATCGATGAGCTGGAAACGCTCAATGTTGACTGCCAGAATGATGACAGAACACCGTTTGAGCACTGGGCTGCGAATGAGAACTTTCACTTAAAGCTGATGAGCTTCTGGCATAACGACTATGCCCTTCAGGAACTGCGCCTTACGATGCACCGTCTCACACGTGCGTATGCACAGTTCTACTGGAACAGCAACCGGGATGTTCTTCTGTCTCGTGATACGGAACATCATACCGATATCATCGAGAGTCTTCGCAAGAAGGATGCAGATGAAGCCATCCGTTTTATCAGTATGGATCTGCATAATTTCGGCGGCTTCGAAGATTTCTTCCGGCAGGCGAGATAGCGGCCGCTGTTTTTCTGATTTTACAGGAAGAAAAATATGGTAAACAGCTGTATGCGGTATGTATTTGTATAAAAAGTACAAATGCATACCGCTCTTTTTATCGGTTTTTACGAATTGCACAATCGAATCTATATGGTATTATTGAATTTATCAAAGCTGATAATATTAATGATGTGGTTATTGCTACGGTTATTATTACGGTTATTACCACGAACAGTGAAAATGCACATACAGAAGATAAAAAAATATGTGTGCACAGGAGCAGAGCACGATTCTGGAAGGTGAATCGCATGACGAAGGAGGAAGAGGATTATGAAGCTGAGTGAACAGGATTATAAGAATTATACAGCCATCTTACATGAGGAGCTGATTCCGGCGATGGGCTGCACGGAGCCGATCGCGATCGCCTATGCGGCATCCATGGCACGGAAGCTTCTCGGAGAGATGCCGACACGTATGACGGTGAACTGCTCTGGTAACATGATCAAGAACGTGAAGGGTGTAACGGTACCGAATTCCGGTGGACAGAAGGGGATCGAAGTTGCAGCCATCCTCGGTATGGTCGGTGGTGATCCGGATAAGAAGCTGGAAGTAATCGCCGGTGTGACCGATGAGGATCGTGAAGAGTGCAGAAGACTGAATGAGGCGAAGATCTGTGATGTAAATCTGGCAGAAAACGTTCCGAATCTCTATATCGAGATCAGTATGGAATCCGAAGAGCATACAGCCTGCGTACGTATCGCTTATCATCACACCGAGATCGTCTACATGAAAAAAGATGATGAAGTCCTTCGTGATGAAGAGCATGAGATCGCGAAAGAGGCCAGTCAGGGAATCGTATGTGCCGATCGCAGTAAGATGAGTCTCCAGGGACTGATCGACTATGCAGACACGGTCGATCTCGCAGAAATCAGAGATGTGATCGGACGTCAGATCGAGATGAATTCGAGAATTTCACAGGAGGGTCTCGATAACGCCTGGGGTGCGCAGGTCGGAAAGACCATCCTCGGCAGCTTTGGCCATGATGTACGTACTGAAGCCTGTGCAGCGGCAGCGGCTGGTTCGGATGCACGTATGAGCGGATGTCCGCTTCCAGTTGTCATCAATTCCGGCTCCGGCAATCAGGGCATCACCGTCACGATGCCGGTACTTGTCTATGCCCGCGAGTGGAAGATTTCGGAAGAGAAAATGTATCGCGCGATGCTGGTAAGTAACCTGGTATCCATTTATATCAAGCATTATATCGGCGCTCTTTCCGCTTTCTGTGGCGCGGTCAGCGCGGCCTGCGGTTCAGGTGCGGCCATCACCTATATGGCAGGTGGTGACTACCAGCATATCGGCCGGACGATTACCAGTACGCTGGCCAATGTCGGCGGTATCGTCTGTGATGGCGCGAAGCGGAGCTGTGCAGCGAAGATTGCAGCATCGGTAAATGCAGCGCTGCTTGCACATTACATGAGCATGAACGATAAGCAGTTCCAGCCTGGCGAGGGTATCGTGGAGTATGATGTAGAGGAAACAATCAAGAATATGGGCTACATCGGCAGAGTCGGTATGAAGTCGACTGATAAGGAAATTCTGAATGTCATGATCGATAAGGCAGACGTCGATTCCTGCCTGTAAGAGAAGTCTGAAAAGAGAATAAAACAAAAGTCGTCGCACGACTGGCAGCACCGACTGGCCGCGCGACGACTTTTGTTTATCTGCCGTAAAGAGGTTCCGATATGGACATGATAAAATCAAACAAGAAACAGATGTCATCGTCATCGGCTACTCATCCGGCAGCTTCGCCATCAGATAATCGAGTGCGATGACGACGAGGATGCCGGCTTCGAGTGCCAGTACCAGCGGCAGCATGCGACGGAGGACGATCCCGCCCTTCAGGAACCAGATCAGGAAAGGGATGAGGATCATGAGGGTGACAGAGAGGATGGTCTTCGCCTTAAAGGAGTTCGGATTCTGTTCTGTGGACAGCGCTTCCTTCAGTGTGGATTTCTCTACGCCTTTTTTCGTCCGGCGCTCAGCTTTCTCGGATGCATCGTCTTTCCTGCGACGAAAAAGTGGAAAAGTTCTTTTGGTCTTCGAGGCCGGGGCCAGTGATGACGCTGACACCATCGAGCGCAGCGTCATCGAAGCCGGTGTAATTTGTGCACTGGACACTGTCAGCGCTACCGATGCCGGCATAGCCGGAGCTGCCTTCCTTCAGCGCTGTTACTGCTTTTCTGTACTCGTCTTCACCATAATCAGAGGGGAAGCCGATGCTGTCCGGCGCTTCTTTAGATGGTGACGCGGGCAGCGTCGGCTGCGGTTTGGCGACTTCACTCGTCTACGAAAGGCCGGCGTCGATCGGGCGGAAGATGCCATCGGTGGAAATCATGCGTGGGCGTGGCGCAGAGCTACCCGGGTACCGGTCGTCTGCATTGAATGAAACAGAAGCAGAAGCCTGCACAGAGGCACGACTGTCCGTGTCGAAAGACGATGTAGCCGAAGTGGATGCATGGCCGCCACTTCGTTCCAGTTGAAGCCTGCGTTCGCGCTCGATGTTCTGTCGGCAGATGCGGAGAAGATTCTCCACCACAAGAAATTCCTTGAGGAACTCGTTATAGAGCGTATAGGCCAGGACGACGACGCGGTCCTCGTTATAGTCGATGCGCCTGAGAAGCCAGGCGATGAGCGCCTTTAGAGCTTCATGGAAGGCGCTGCTGTAGCCGGGTACGAGGGTAAAGATCCAGCGCTCCTGCTACTGATTGTAAAAGATCGCCAACGGATCCAGAAGCACTATATCCTCCGGGAGAAAATATGCCTCGAGATGCTCGAGCAGAGCATGGATGTTTTCCATGAGTCGTGCGATGGCCAGGTAGTGAAGCTTACGGCTCGCATAGTAGCTCGCCATGGACTCGAGACCAGAGAGCCCATATTCAAGGGTTACCTGCGCTGGATCGTCTGTATATGGACGAATCGAGAGTGGCAGTGTGTCCGGGACACTCTTAAGCTGACTGTAAAAGGAAAGGAAGGTTCGTATGGATCTCGGATTAAAAGGAAAAGTAGCGGTGATCTTCGGCGGTACCACCGGTATCGGAGCAGCTGCGGCGATGCGTTTTCTGGAGGAGGGGTGTCAGCTGGCGATCTGCAGCAGCTCGGAGAAAAAGGTAGAGGGGTTCCGGCAGCAGGCGGAAACGGCGGGCTACAGAGATATCCTGTGTGAGCAGGTAAATGCGATGGTTGCAGAAGAAGTGGATGCCTTTGCAGCGCGTGCCGTAAAGAAGTTCGGACGGATCGATATCTGGGTTAACTGTGCAGGTGGAAACAAGCATGGTCCGCTCGCGACACTACCGGAGGAGACCTTCCGCTATATCGTGGATCTGAATCTGAGCTCTGTCTTTTTTGGCATCAAAGCGGCTGCCCGCTATATGATTCCACAGAAGAGCGGCGTGATCATCAGTATTTCGTCGATTTCCTCGAAGGTGCCGGTAGACTATCGTGTGACCTATGGTGCCGTAAAGGCGGCAGTGAACGTCCTGACCACCGGAGCGGCCTCTGAGCTTGCGCCATATGGTATTCGTGTGAATGCGGTGGCACCGGGCATCATCGATACCGTACTCTCGGCAAAGGCGATTTACGAGCAGACGGAGTATACGATGTCCAGAATCCCGCTTCGACGCGCAGGAAAACCGGAGGAAGTGGGCGATGTGATCGTCTGCATGGCCAGTGACCGCTTCAGTTATGTCAGCGGAACCGTATTCCATGTTGATGGCGGAAAGGACAGTGTGGAGGATTCAGACCTTCCTTGGGTTAAGCCGTGGACCTTATAAATGCAAAAAAGAAACAGATGAATGAGGAACTGGCAGCTGCGAAAATTCTGCCACTCCTCATCAGGCTTACGATTCCGGCCACGGCTGCACAGCTTGTAAATGCGCTGTACAGCATCGTGGACCGAATGTATATCGGACATATGCCGGGCGATGGAACGCTCGCGTTAAGCGCCATCGGGCTGACCTATCCCATCACGATGCTGGTTGCTGCGTTAAGCTGCCTCCCGGGTATGGGTGGTGCACCGCTGGCGTCCATCGCGCTGGGAAAGGGAGAGGTCGGACGTGCGCAGAAGTATCTCTGCAATGCACTGACGATGCTGCTTACGATTTCAGTGATCATGACAGCAGGATGCCTCATCTTTTTAAAACCTCTGCTGATTCTGTTCGGTGCAGATCACAGCACCCTGCCTTATGCATCGCAGTATCTGACCATCTATCTGCTGGGCACTGTATTTGTTGAGCTCTCGCTCGGCTTAAATCCCTTTATTAATACCCAGGGATATACCTTTATCGGGACGATGTCGGTGGTGATCGGGGCGATCATCAATATCGTGCTGGACCCGATACTGATTTATGTACTGCACATGGGCGTCCGGGGCGCGGCCATCGCGACGGTCACGGCGCAGTTTGTGTCCTGCGTATGGATTCTCCATTTCCTGTCATCGCCTCGCTCGAGCATCCGCCTCTGCGCAGAGGATATGCGACCGGATAAAGAGATACTCTGCACGACCTGTGCACTGGGCATTTCGCCATGTACCTTTCGGGTGAATGAGTCTGTCGTGGTGATCCTTTTAAATCGTCTCCTGATCATCTATGGCGGAGCGGAGGCAAATCTGCATCTCGCGTCTATGGCGATTCTGAGCAGTATCAGTCAGGTACTGTTCATGCCACTCATCGGGATTGTCACCGGAGCACAGCCGCTGCTGAGCTATAATCTGGGGGCGAAAAACTATCCGCGGCTGCGGGAGACCATCCGCTATGCCAGAATACTGAGCATGAGCTGTGCAACCTTGACATGGGCGATTCTTATGTTCTGGCCGGAACTGGTAAGCATGCTGTTTACGCGAAACCCGGAGCTGACTGTGCTGACGAAGCTTTCCATGCGCATCATGTTCTCGACCTTTTTTGTGATCGGGATGCAGATGATCAATCAGAATGCCTTCGTGGCGATGGGAAATACACGCTATTCCTTTTTGTTTGGGATCATGCGAAAGCTGCTGTTCCTGGTTCCACTCGCCCTGGTACTCCCGCATTTTATCGGTGTATGGGGAATCTATGCAGCCGAAGCCGTATCGAATCCTCTGACGGCGGTGATTACGTACGTGGTCTTCGAACGTTATATGCACCAGTTGAAAAACCAGCTGGCATAGTTAGCTTTCGGTCCTCCGACAGATTCGCTGGCAGATCATCGCGTGTGAACATGACGCGGGTGACGTCTTCAAACGAAAACACCAGTGACGGCATATCCTGGAGCGGAAATGCGGAATCTGTGCTATGCTCTTATGCAGAGAAATTGCAGAAAACGAGGGTTAGTATATGAAAACAGCAATCGAACGATTTTTGAAGTACGTAAGTTACGACACGGAGTCTGATGAGGCGAGCGCGAGCTGCCCGAGTACAGCGAAGCAGCGGGTACTTGCGGAGCAGCTTCGTCAGGAGCTCATCGAGCTGGGTGCAGCCGATGTGCGCGTGAGCGAGTTCGGCTATGTCTTCGCGCGGATTCCGTCGACGATGGATGAAACGTTGGCTGATGCAGGCGACGGGGCGCAGATGGCCGCAGGCTCTGTCCGGCAGCAGTATGGCGGGCGCACGCCGGTGCTTGGTTTCATCGCGCATATGGATACCTCGCCGGCGCTGAGCGGAGCGAATGTAAAGCCGCGGATCGTGCAGGATTACGACGGCGGAGATATCGTCCTGAACGAAGAGAAGCAGATCGTGATGAAGGTAGCGGATTTTTCATTTCTTCCGGGACTTAAGGGAGAGGATCTGATCGTAACGGATGGTACGACGCTGCTCGGCGCCGACGACAAGGCGGGCATCGCAGAGATTATGACCATGGCGGAACATCTTCTGACGCACCCGGAGATAAAGCATGGAGAAATCTGCATTGGCTTTACACCGGATGAGGAAATCGGTCGGGGTGCAGACCGTTTCGATGTTGCGGATTTCGGCGCGGATATCGCCTATACGGTAGACGGCGGAGCCCTCGGTGAGCTCGAGTATGAGAATTTCAATGCTGCTTCCGGGAAGGTTACGATTCACGGTGTCAGTATTCACCCAGGTAGCGCGAAGCTCAAGATGAAGAATGCACTGCTCATCGGCATGGAATTCCAGAGCCTGCTTCCGACGTTCGAGAATCCGATGTACACAGAAGGTTATGAGGGCTTCTATCATCTCGATGTGATGAACGGCAGTGTGGAAGAAGCACAGATGGATTATATCATCCGCGACCATGACCGAGCGAAATTCGAGGAGAAGAAGCGCTTCTTCGCAGATGCAGCAGCGTTCCTGAACCGGAAGTACGGTGAGGGCACCGTGGTCTGCGAGATTCGGGACAGCTACTATAACATGAAGGAAAAAATCGAGCCGTGCATGTACCTCATCGACACTGCGGAAGCAGCGATGCGTGCCTGCGGCGTTGAGCCGATTGTGGTTCCGATTCGTGGCGGCACCGATGGCGCACGTCTCTCCTACATGGGCCTGCCGTGCCCGAACCTCTGCACCGGTGGCTACAACTACCACGGAAAGTATGAGTTCATCCCGGTAGGATCGCTGGAGAAAACCACGGAGATCCTTGTAGAGATTGCGAAGCGAATCGCAGAGTGATGTAAACAGCCGTTGTCTGACGAAGGTGTTCTCCAGTCAGGCAACGGCTGTTTTAGTGTGTTTTCGCTAGTCATCCGGCAGCTTCGCCATCAGGTAATCGAGGGCGATGACGACGAGGATGCCGGCTTCGAGGGCCAGTACCAGTGGGAGCATGCGACGGAGGACGACCCCGCCCTTCAGGAACCAGATCAGGAAAGGGATGAGAATCATGAGTGCGACAGAGAGAAGGGTCTTCGCCTTAAAGGCGCTCTGATTCTGTTCGGTGGACAGTGCTTCCTTCAGTGTGGATTTCTCCACACTTTTTTTCGTTTGTCGTTCTGTTTTCTCTGATTTCCCGTCTTTCCGGCGACGAAAAAGTGGAAAACTCCGTTTTACTTCCGGGGTCGGAACCAGTGAGGATACGCTGACACTGTCGAGCGCAGGATCATCGAAGCCTGCATAATTTGTGCAGAGAGATGCGTCATGCTCGTACACCTGGGCATCGCCTGGCGTGTGCTCCTGCAGTTTTCTGACCGTCTTACTGTACTCGTCTTCACCATAATCGGATGGGAAGCGGATGTTGTCAGGCGCTGCGGCAGATGACTGTGCGGGCCTCGCCGGCCGTGGCTCAGCATCTTCTGCCGGCTCCGAAAGGCCGGCGTCGATCGGACGGAAGATGCCATCGGTGGAAATCATGCGTGGGCGTGGTGCGGAGTCATCTGTATGCCGGTCGTCTGCATTGAACGAACCGGAAGCAGAAGCCTGCACAGAGGCCCGGCTACCTACTCCGAAAGATGAGGCAGCCGGCGCGGATGCACGGCCACCGCCTCGTTCCAGCTGAAGCATGCGTTCACGCTCGATGTTCTGCCGGCAGATGCGAAGAAGATTCTCCATCACGAGAAATTCCTTGAGGGATTCGTTATAGAGGGTATACGCCAGAACGACGACGCGGTCCTCGTTGTAGTCGATCCGCTTCAGAAGCCAGGCGATGAGTGCCTTCAATGCTTCATGAAAGGAACTGCTGTAGCCGGGCACGAGGGTGAAGATCCAGTTTTCCTTTTCCGGATTGTAGAAGATCGCGGATGGATCCAGGAGCACCATATCCTCCGGGAGGAAATACTCCTCGAGATGCCCGAGCAGGCCATGGATGTTCTCCATGAGCTGTGCGAGGGCCAGGTAGCGGAGCTTTCGACTCGCGTAGTAGCTTGCCATGGATTCCAGACCGGAGACCTCATATTCGAGGGTCGCCTGAGCCGGATCCTCCGCATCCGTGCGGATCGAGAGGGGCAGCGTATCCGGGACGCTCGTTTCTCGGAGCAGCTTCAGCTCATAGGACTGCGGGTCTACGGACTGCGCGCTGATATGCATGTAACTGTGACGGAGATTATGCTCGTAGGACATACGCTCCAGAATCGGTTTATTCATGTTGTTCTCCTTCGGCTGGATCGATGTCCTGTTCAAAAAGGGTGACCATGCGGATGAAATCCTCCGGCTGGAAATCCTTCGCGCCATCCGGAAGATGGCTGTTGACCTCTGCTTCGAGCGCAGAACGTGTGAAGCCATTGATTTTTGACTGCAGTTTGATGGCGCTGGTGACGAGACTTCCGATGACCAGCAGGATGATGGAAAAGATATAGGCGGCTTCTATGGTATACATGGGAACTCCTGAATGTAAAAATGTGTTCAGTAGATGATGCAGGGCATCCAGGGATAGACAGGATGCGATGTGTCATCGGATGGATGAAGTAAGTTTCCTGTCGGAAGCAGCGAGAGGCGCTGCATGGGAAACGGGATCAGACCAGCGGGAACTGTGAGAAAGCGATCGCGCAGAGCGCCGGCAGTGTACAGGGAATCCACGGGAAGCACACTTTTCGCATGCTCCGGCCGTGGATATGGCCATGGATGAGCAGGATCACGCTCACGAGAAAACCGACCAGAATACCGGACAGGAGCAGCAGAAGCATCGAGCGCATCTGGAGATAGAGGCCGGCGATCAGCAGAAAGAGTCCGTCACCTAGGCCCAGGGCTTCCCGTGAGAGCCTGCTGATCAGCAGGGCCAGAAGCCCCGGTAGCAGTGGAAGCAGTGCGGCC
Source organism: Oribacterium sp. HCP3S3_B9 (assembly GCF_052064255.1). Classification (NCBI taxonomy): domain Bacteria; kingdom Bacillati; phylum Bacillota; class Clostridia; order Lachnospirales; family Lachnospiraceae; genus Oribacterium; species Oribacterium sp. HCP3S3_B9. The sequence goes on along the minus strand of NZ_JBQHVY010000003.1, from coordinate 126,147 downwards.
CAGATCGGATGCCAGATTGGAAGACCAGCGGATGAAGCATCCGCTGAAGTAGCAGAGATCATCCGCTGCGCTGTGAGCGCACATGCCTGAAGCGCTCCGTGGAGCTGATTTCCGAATACGATCAGTCCGGGGAGTACGAACAGAAGGTGCACCATCAGAGGCACGCTGTGGCTCCGGAGATCGTATGCGATGCAGAGCAGTGCATATATGAAAAAGAGATAGATAAAATAATGCATCACAGATTCCTCATCCGCAGCGTACACAGCCGTGCTTTCCATAGGACTCGGCTTCGGATTTTTTCATCTCCTGCACGTTGCTGGAGATGGTGCGACAGCTCGGTGTCGTATGGTAGCTGCGTGCCGCCAGCGTATAGTAGACGGTCGGCATGGACAGGTTCGGGCGGCAGGTGGCACAGGGACTGTACTTTCCGCCGAATTTGTTCCGAAGCGTTCGCATGTCTTCACCGCGGGCTTCCAGGATGTCATGGGTGAGATAAGAGCAGGCGCGTGTGGTATGGTAGACATCGGTATCGCGGGTACTGACATAGACGACGGGATCATCTTCCGTCTCTCCACCGTTATTTTCCATCCAGCGATTGCCCTTTGCACCGATCCATGCACGGCGGCTGACGACGACCTGTTGCGACAGATGGTCGAGTCCGAGCACGGAAAACGGCAGAACCGCATCATAGTTTGCGATATAACGAACCGTTTCCTTCGTGATTTCGGAATCGGAGAGAAGGTCGATGTTCTGCATACCGGGCTGGCTGATCTGATGCCCGAGGCCGAGGGCAGTGAGCACCGTCTCCCCACTGTTCAGGAGGTCCTGATCGAGGGTGAGACTGCCGTCCTTCGCACGGTAGTACTCGACATATTTCTGCTTCGCCATCTGGCGTGCATTCTCATGCATCTCGAGGGCGGCGTTTCGCTGGTGGTTCAGGATCAGCATGGGCACCATGAGGACGACGCTCGCGAGGATCACGAGGGTCAGGGCGAGCGCAGCCTCCACAGTGAGGGAGGAGCGGCATGGCGTCAGAAGAAGTGTATTCAGTTTTTTCTTGTATTCCGATGCCCGGTGATGGTACCTGGAGTGTGACTTGTGCCGGGGCAGGGTACTTCGTTCCTGTTTCATGCGTTTCCTCAGATGAGTTTATGTGATTCGCTGCAGTGCAGCGGAATCATCCGCAGGTTTGTCAGCGGTCAATGTTTCGGGTGCAGGTGTACGGCGCATACCGTAGGCTTTCAGCCGCACGATGTCGCAGCAGGCCGCTTACTGCGTATCATTCCGATACTTGTAGTAGCTGCTGATTTCCATCGAGTAGTCGATGGCTGGTACCGTATCGGCGACCATCTGCAGGATACCGGTGCTGTACATGACATGCCGCGTGTCCGGGTGAACGGTGGCCTCGAGCGCATAGAGACACTCGTCGAGGGCGAAGCCCGTTTCCGGATCCTTTCCGATCTGCCGTATGTTTTTCTCGATTCGGCTCAGCATCCGCTGGTTGATCTCTGCCTGCCGGAGAAGGCCCTCGCCGAGCAGAAACGCCCGGAGGTAATCCCGGTAGGAGAGGCCGTTTTTTCGTACATCGGCACCTGCGGAAGGATGCTCACCGAAACGGAGAAGTCCGGAGATATCGACAGACCAGCTGCTGTTATCATGAAAGAGTGGCACACGTCCGGCAGACAGCAGGGTCTTTACATCCTGAATCGCCTGAACCAGTGCCCAGATGCCGAGGACGAAAAAGGTGAAGACGGAAATCAGCGCCGGGTTTCCCGTAGCGACGAGAAAGGACGTGACGAAGAGTCGGGCTTCGTTCCGCTTTTCCGGACTCGAGTAGAGATAGATCAGATTCATGCCTTCCCGGAGTGCGACGAGCTTCGTGACATATTCCGAGAGATTCTCGTAGTCGCTGCTTTCGCCACCGAGCAGATACTCGAGCTCGAGCGCCTGCGCACCACTCGGTGGCAGCTGCTCCTTCGGCGTTTCGCCCGGATGGTAGTAGTGAAAGAACTTCAGTGCATACTCTCCGAGGATGGCGACCTCCACCGGATGGGCCGTGGAATCCGCCGGAAATGCCGGTGAGCGGTCATGAATGGCCGTGTTCGACGGAAGAGCAGCACCGTCCGGCAGCACCAGCGAGAGCAGATTTCCCTGCAGCAGATCACTGATCTGATCGAGCAGGGCCTTGTTTTTTGCATTGATCCTCGACAGCTCGCCACGATAGTGAATCAGTGAAAAGCTGTGCCAGTCTGCGGCGGCAGTGCGGTAGAAGCGCCGTATCTCATAGGAAAAGTCCGGTTCGTCCTCATCGTCATCATCCCACGCATCCGAGATGGCATCCGCCAGCCACTCCTCGAAGTCATCGACGTCCTGCTCGACGCGATCGGCTTCGGCGATGAGGGCAGCGGCTTTCGCCGGCATCGCTTCGATCTCTGCACGGACGTCGCCGCTTCTGGAAACATAGTTCTCATATTCGGAGATTTCCGCCTCGATCGCCTGTCGTCCCTCCTCGGAGAGGGAAGCCGAGCGGGTGTCAAAGTCCGTGCGAAGTGCAGCGACCTTTTCCGCGAGCTGGTCGGCTGCCTTCGTATAACGACTGACTGCATGCTGAAGCTCAGTGAGTGCGCGAGTGAAGGAGTATTTCGCAGAGTAGAAGTCGTACGGGTCCTCCCGCCGGAGTGCGTTCCAGGCCTCCTGGTGGGCGGCTTCCGCACTGCGCGTGGCGGCATCCACCTGAGCGATGGCATCCTCGACGGCCTTCAGGTCCTTCGTGTCGAGCTGATAGCTCCGCTGCAGTTCCCGGATTTCCTTCGATTCATCTGCACGGCGGAACACCTTTTCCAGCTCCTCCACGACCTCCTGCTCCTGAAAGTCACTGCCCGCGAAGCTGATCAGCGAATCCAGAAGTCCATATTTCATATACTCCAGCACCTCCTCTTCGAAGCTGATTCCTTCGGTGACATGCACATGCTCCAGGAAGGAGACACTGTCCTCCCGGATGCTGCCCGGAAAGAGGTCCCGGGCGCTGAGGTAGGGTTTCATGAAGTCGTAGAACTCTTCCGAGAGATCCTCGTCCGTCCGGTACTGCAGTCCGAAGATCCGGTAGTTTTCCCAGAGCGGGCGATGGAACTGTGAGAAGAGCGACTCCATGGAGCTGTCCACCGCCGTCTGCCAGAACAGGCGCTCCGAGACGGTGCGGCAGGACTCCACGATGGTGAGCAGCAGCGCAGCGATCATCGCGAAGCTAAGTGCGAGAAACACGGTGACTGAGCCCTGCGTGCGCTGAGCTGCGAGCGCTGCCGTCGCTATGCGGCGACGTTCTGCGTCTGTGTGTGCAGGGCCTCGTGTCATGCGCCGCTTCATCAGTACACGCTGCTCGCGGAGCTCTCGATCTGATCGAAAATGTCATTGAGAAGCGCTTTGATACGATCCTTAAAGATCAGGACGAGCGCGATCAGTACGACGAGGATCAGTACGAGCTCGATGGTACCGATGCCGGAATCATCCTGGAGCAGTGTGCGCAGGCGTTTCCGGCAGGCCGTGATGAACAGCATCCATGCAAACAGGAACTGATCATACAGTCGGTGCAGTACACCGAAGACGGTATCCAGCATCGTGTGCGGCAGTATACCAGAAGCAGTTGGGAACATAGTGAAGCTTGTTGTCATGTTTTTTTCCTCCTGAGGCCTCGCCTCGTGTGGGGCGTAGTATCCTCCTGACATATGCCGGGGCAGGATGCCACGCAGATTCATAGTGTACATGTGATAAAATGTAAGCGTTTAGCGGCAGTTCCTCACCCGAGAGCACTCATGGCCGGTACGATGACGATGATCATCACGATGCCGAGCATGATAAACAGCGGGAGCAGCAGCTTCGTGCCGGCCTCCTCGCCGAGGCGCCGTGCGGTCGTTTTCCGCTGCTCGAAGGCGTCCTCCATCTCGAGCTCCAGCATGGCGCGGAGATTCCGTGCGCCGTTCATCCGGTTCTGCTCGATCAGACTGACGAGCTTCGTATACGGCTTCAGGTTCACCCGCCGTCCGAATGAAAGATAGATTTCCGATTCCGGCATGTTGCGCCGGAACTGGATGACCATCGTGCGGAGCTCCTGATAGAGTGGTCGGTCCTCCTTGATGCCGCGTGCGATGAGCGCGTCGAAGTGCTGTGAGATGGTTTCCAGGGCATTGCGGACGGTGAGACCGGCACCGATGTAGACCATAAGCTTCGATACCAGCTCGGAATAGTCCAGCATCAGGAGCGCCTCTCGCTGCTTCTTTTCCGTCCGGCGTGCCTGCCCCTGGCGCATATAGATGGCCATGGCGGCGATGACGCCGAGCAGCGGAAGCAGAAGATAGCTTCGGTCCTCGTGCTCACTGTAGTAGATGCGCTGTCCGTCGATTTCCGTCGGCAGGGAGAGCATATTCTCGCCGAGACTGCCCTCGTCCTCCGTGGTGATGGCCTGCTGCAGCTGAAGCAGCAGGGACTCATAGCGGGACAGCGCCCGTGGGACGATACCGACATAGATACGGTACGGTGCCGAGTGATACTGCGTTTTCAGATACTTCGTCTCTCCGTCGGTACCCGTCGGCACGATGTCCGTACTCATGATGAGGGACAGATAGCCGGTCACCACGGTGCCGGGTGCCAGCGTCTCGTTATGCAGCGTGCCGTCGCTGTCCATCAGGTGACGGTACTTCCGATAGTAGGCCCGCGCCTCATCCGGCGGCACGGAACCGGCGGCGAGCGCCGGATCGAGCTCCGGGTAGAAGTCCCAGGAGAGCTGCACGCCGTACTTCGGAAGCTTCGTCATGAGGCGGAGATCGTGCTGGAGATTTGCGAAGCTTTCACCCTCCGCGACCACGAGCTCCTCGAGCTGGTCATAAATCTCACGGAAGACAGCATTGGCCTCCTCCTCGGTGTAGCGCTTCGGACTGACCGTGATATCGAGCGGAACCGATGTATCCTCCGTGAGTCCGGAGACCTCCAGGGTGATATACTGCTTCGACCCGCCGTAGCCGCTTCGTGGAAGGCGGAAGCCCTCCTTCAGTACGCCGTCCTGAAGTCTCAGAAAAAATACCAGGATCGTCAGGAGCAGAGAGGCACTGATGCAGAGAAGCATCTGTTTTCGAATCCCGGCGGGGGTCGCCTGTGCCTGCTGCCGAAGCTTCTGAAGATACGGCCGCAGCGTCTTCTCCAGCGTGCGGCGCAGAGAATGTCGTGTCCTCATAGCTACACCTCGATATCCATGATGCGTCCGGCGAGCCAGACGGAGAGGACATACAGCAGGAGACAGAGCGTCATGGTGATGCGCCCGAGCACCGTCGTGTACAGGGTCCGGAAAAACTCCGGCGAGCTGAAGTTCATATACAGGATGATGAGAAACGGGACGAGGTTCATGACCCGCTGCTCATAGCGCTTGGCGGCGTTCATCGTGAGGATTTCCTCGGAGATCTGCACCTTGTCACGGATGACGGAGGCCGTGTGCGCGATGATTTTCACGAGCTGACCGCCGTTTTTCTTCGCGACGGTGAAGACCTCGGCGAAATTCGCGACATCCTCGAGTCCAGAGCGGTAGGCGAAGTCCGCGAGCAGCTCCTCGACCGGTGTATGCAGGCTCATACCGTGCACGATCTGCTCGAACTCCCGCACGATCATCGCGTCCGGGGAGAAGAGATGCTTGAGCTCACCGATGGAGGCCCGGAAGGCATTTTCCGTGGAGTAGCCGGCACTTAAGAAAGAGGAAAGGATCGCAAGGGATTCCTTGAACTCCGTCAGCAGCTGCTGTCGCCGCTTCTCGCAGAGCGCCTTTCGACAGGAGAAGGGGTACAGCAGGCAGAGCGGCAGCGTGACGAGCAGCACACGGCGGCTCTGGTAAAAGGTATACGCGACCAGCATATCCGCGAGCAGCGCCGTGATGAAGAGGCGGAGATACTCGAGTGGCGTCAGGATATACTCGTTATAATCGATCGAGGAGCTTCTGTCGGGACGTGAGATCCGCAAGCTTTTCAAGCTTCTGACCATCGAATTTATACAGTGGCTTAAGTTTGATTTCGTCATGTTCAATGCCGATCACCTCCGATATTTCCAGTACCCGTCGTTTGTGGTCACGGGTACGTCCTAAGTGAACGATGATGTCGAGCGCCGACTCGATCATGCTGCGGATCGCCGGCAACGGAAGCTCCGCGCCCTGCAGCACCATGGTCTGCAGACGGCGAAGCATATCCTGGGCGGAGTTCGCATGGCCGGTGGACAGGCTGCCGTCGTGGCCTGTATTCATAGCATTCAGCATGTCGAGCGATTCCTTTCCGCGCACCTCGCCGACGATGATGCGGTCCGGCGACATACGGAGGGACGCCTTGATCAGGTTCTGCATACTGATCTCGCCTTCCCCCTCTGCGTTTGCGTTTCGCGTTTCGAGGGAGACGAGGTTCGGTACGTTTCGGATCTGGAGCTCGGCGGAGTCCTCGATCGTGATGACCCGTTCATCCGACGGGATGTACTGACTAAGCGCATTGAGAAAGGTGGTCTTTCCAGAGTTGGTACCCCCGGAAATGAAGATGTTGTACCGTGCCCTTACGAGTGAAATCAGAAAGTCGGCGGCTTCCTGTGTCAGGGAGTCGTAGAGGATCAGCTTTTCGAGGGTGATCGGCTCCGGAAACTTTCGGATGGTGACCGTCGGCCCCTTCAGTGCGATCGGCGGCAAGACGACATGAACACGCGAGCCATCCTCGAGACGGGCATCGACGATCGGCGTACTGGTGTTGACCACGCGGTTGATGCGGCTTACGATGCTCTGAATCAGTTCCTCGAGCTGTGCCCGGGACTCGAAGCTCCGGTCCCAGCGCTGCATGTGTCCGCTGCGCTCGATAAAGATCTCCTGTTCGGAGTTGATCATGATTTCCGTGACATCGGCATTATCGAGTACCTCGGAAAGCACATCGAGACGACGGAAGCTGTTGAAGACAGCATCGCGCAGATAGAGCTTGTCCCGGAGGCAGAGCTCCGGATGTGCGAAGAGGAGCTCGTCGATGCGGTCATACAGCTCCGCATCGCTGAAGCTTCGCTGCTCCTCGAGTCCGGCGAGCAGCTGCTGTTTCAGCTCCTTCTTTAATTCGGTCTGATCCATGATTGTATTCATATGCTATATTCCCTTTGTCTGAGAGAGCCGCATGATCCACTTCCTTTTCTACATGACCTGCGATGTGCATGCGCTTCGATCTGCATGTATCGTGTATGGTACTGCGATACGCATGTCTGCTAGCGCACCGCACGCTGCGGCTGCGCATCGTAGAGGTAGTTTCGTATGACCGCCGCAGTAAATTCGGACAGCCGCTCCGAGGCCTCTGCTTCGGAGTATCCTGTATGCTCCAGAGGTACGATGAGCTTCACGATCCGGTCGAGTGCGGCGCGATGCGGAGAGCCGGAGAGATAATGCTCCAGGGCGGACAGCTTACGGTAGTGCGCAGGCTGGTCGGTGACCGGCATGAAGATCCAGTCGGCCTGCGGGAGGATGCCCTCCACGCGGCTCAGGATGCTGTCGGTGTCGAGGACGATGGCATCATAGTCGACCGATGCACACAGGGTCTGGATAAACTGTGGAAGCTCCGTGTCCCGCAGCGTCGCGATATCCTCCGGTGAACGGACCGGCGGGATGAGGTCCATGCCGTCGACACGCGTGATCATCGAGCGCAGTCGCTCGGCATCCAGCCGCTCCTTCTTGTAGAAGTAGAGCGCATCACTGAGGGAGCCGCCTCCGCTCTGCATCGATGCATCGGCTCGTGCCGATACCTCCTCGAGGCTGACATAGAGTGCCCGCATATCCTTCTGCAGCGTTTTCGTGAGACTCTCGGCGAAGCAGGTCTTCCCGGATCGCCCGATCGGACTGTATACGAGGTACAGCCTGGCGAGCCCCTGCCGATTCTTCGGCTCCGCCTTCTTCGAGAGCTGATAGCTCGAAACGAGCTCATGCAGAATCTTCTCCCCGGACTGATACTTATAGATTTTGTGTGGTGCATCCGGACGAGCACCGGCGAGTGTCTGCTTCTCACCCAGCGGCTCCTCCGTAAGCTCGACACGGGTATGCACCGGGAGCTTCTCGAGCTCTTCTTCCTCGGCTGCCTCCGCATCACTCAGCAGCAGGTCGATGTCGTTCTGGTGTGCGAAACGCTGCAGCTCCGTCACGGTCTGAAAGGTATAGACGGTAAACGGACACTCCGTCCGCGAAGATGCATACTTTAAAAAACGTTCACAGTAGCTGGGATCCTGTTCCAGCAGTGCGAGAATCTGATTCATAGAAGCCTCTTTTCATACAGATAAATCATTTTTCGGAGCGTACAGCTCAGGCAGAGAGCCCGGCATGGATTTCACTGGTCTCGGAGTGTGATCCTCCGTTGCCGCCCTCCGGGGGCTCCAGCGCTGAACGCTTACGTTCTGAGAGTATCTCCCGCTTCGCCGGTTCAGGGGTAGGGAAATGAACCGTACGACGCGGGAGAGAAGATCAGTCCCGGAATCGCACCGAGAAGCAGTGGCAGGGCCAGAGGAAGTGTCGGAAGCATGTGCCGCTCCCGGAGCCTCCACCTGCCGGAATCTGTTCTGATCCATAGAAGATACATCAGTGCCAACACGAGCCCCGGCAGCAGAAGCTGACATCCGGCATCGACACCGCACCACGCGATGACCAGTGCCATCAGTCGTGCGTCTCCGCCACCTGCATGGGTCAGTGAGGCCAGGGCACGAAACATGACGAGTGAGAGGAAGTAGCGAAGAAGATAGGAGACACCCCTTCCGCTGGAGCAGAAGAAGCACGCCGGCAGCGTCAGGGTGCCCCTGTATGAAAGGAAATAACCAGAATATAAATAGGTGTAGATCAGCGCATGAGGGATACGCCGCTCTCGTAGATCATAGCCCGCAGCGATGGTCAGACACTGCAGGAGGATAAGCTGAGATACTGTCATGTGGCCTCCGCGTTTGGTATAGCCCGAGTATAGAGGAGACAGCGCGAATCGCCTATAGTCGTCATGTGGACTATAGTCCCAGAACAGACTAGACGCTCCGCGCATGGAGCTTAGAAAAATGCAAGTGAAGCACAGGACAGAAACCCGAAATCGAGAAACCGAAATGAACGAAAAGACAGAATTCCGTAATGCCTGGATGATATTCACAAAACGTCTGTTTTTTTGCAGCATATTGTACGGATGCCCCGGAGGACCGGTCTACGCTGTCCCCATCTAGTCGAAACCCCGCGAGTATGCTAGAATACTGTCGTGTTTTTAAGAAAGGCCGTACTATGAATATCATTTTACTATCCGGTGGCTCCGGCAAACGCCTGTGGCCACTTTCCAACGATATCCGCTCCAAGCAGTTTATCAAGCTCTTCAAACGCCCGGACGGAAGCTATGAGTCGATGATCGAGCGCGTCTACCGCCAGATCCGCACCGTGGACCCGGAGGCCCGTGTCACCATCGCGACCTCCCGCACCCAGGTATCCTCCATTCTGAACCTGCTCGGCACCGACGTGAATATCTCCGTCGAACCGACGAGAAGGGACACCTTCCCGGCGATCGCCCTCGCGAGTGCCTACCTGCACGAAAAGTGTCACGTCCCGGAGGACGAATCCGTCGTGGTCTGCCCGGTGGACCCGTATGTGAACGATGACTATTTCCATGCGCTGAAGGCACTCTCTGAGCAGGCGGATAAGGGCGAGGCGAATCTCGTCCTGATGGGCATCGAGCCGACCTATCCATCCGAGAAGTACGGCTATATCATCCCGGAGGCGAAGGCCCCGGTGTCGACCGTCTGCACCTTCAAAGAGAAGCCAGATGAGGCGACCGCCCGCGAGTACCTGAAGCAGGGTGCCCTCTGGAACGGCGGCGTCTTCGCCTATAAGCTCGGCTACGTGCTGGACCGTGCCCGCACCCTCCTCGACACAAGCGACTATCAGACCCTCTTCGACCACTATGCCGAGCTCCGCAAAATCAGCTTCGACTATGCCGTCGTCGAGCATGAAGCGAAGATCCAGGTGATGTGCTTCCACGGCGAGTGGAAGGACCTCGGCACCTGGAACACCCTGACCGAAGAGATGTCCGAGCCGGTCATCGGCCACGGCATTCTCGGCGAGCACTGCGAGGACGTCCACATCGTGAACGAGCTGAGCGTGCCGATCCTCGCGATGGGGCTCGAGCATGCGGTGATCTCTGCAAGCCCGCAGGGCATCCTCGTCAGTAACCTCGAAGCCAGCGCCCGCATCAAGCCATACGTGGACCAGCTCCCGGACCAGATCATGTTCGCCCGCAAATCCTGGGGCGACTTCCGCATCCTCGACGTCTCCCAGGGCTCGATGACCGTGAAAATCGAGATGCGCCCGGGTGCCCACATGAGCTATCACGCACATCACGCCCGCAACGAAATCTGGACCGTCCTGGACGGCCGTGGCACCGCCATCGTCGATGGCGAGGCCCGCAGCGTATGCGCCGGCGACGTGATCTCGATTCCGTGCGGCGCGAAGCACACGATGCGCGCAGACCCGGAGACCCCGCTGACCCTCATGGAGATGCAGCTCGGCGAGGACATCGCCGTCGCCGACAAGACGAAGTTCGATATGCCGGCAGAAAAGGAGTAACGATGGATTACAGGAAGGAATATACGCGCTGGTGCGCGCTTGCGAAGGGACTGGATGCCGATGTCGAGCAGGAGCTCGCAGCGATCCGTGGAGAGGAAGAGAAGATTCAGGACGCGTTCTACCGTGACCTCGCCTTTGGTACGGGCGGTCTCCGCGGCGTGATCGGCGCCGGCACGAACCGCATGAATGTGTACACGGTAGCGAAGGCCTCCCAGGGCCTCGCAAACTATGTGCGGAAGCGCTTCGCAGCCGCCGACCGCCGCATCGCAGTTTCCCGCGACAGCCGTATCAAGTCGGATCTTTTCGCCGAAACCGCGGCCCGCGTCTTCGCAGCGAACGGCATCGACGTCTACATGTATGAGGACATCATGCCGACCCCGTGCCTCAGCTTCGCGACCCGTGCGCTTCACTGCGCTGCCGGTATCATGCTGACCGCGTCCCACAACCCCTCGAAGTACAACGGCTATAAGGTCTATGGCGCCGATGGCTGTCAGATCACGACCGAGGCAGCCGCCGAGATCCTCGCAGAAATCGAGGCACTCGACCTCTTCGCCGACATCCGCATGACCGAGTTCGAGATCGCCGGCATCCGCGACACGGCGGAGGCCAATGTCTCCGTCGCGCACAGCGTCACCACCCCGGTCATGCTGGAGACCGCTACGGCCGACGCGACATCGACAGAAAAGGAAGCTGCGTCATCACACAGCGCGACAGCTGCGGTGGACATGGATGCGCCTGCGACTGGACATATCTTCTGGATCGGGGAAGCCGTCTACACCGACTTCGTGGAAAATGTAAAGAAGCAGTCCGTACTTGGTCCGGATGACAGCATTGACCGAAACGTAGCAATCGTTTACTCGCCGCTGAACGGCACCGGTCGCGCGCCGGTGACCAGGACCCTCCGGGAGTGCGGCTACACGAACATTACGCTCGTGAAGGAACAGGAGATGCCAGACGGTCACTTCCCGACCTGCCCGTATCCGAACCCGGAGATCAAGGAAGCGATGGCCCTCGGCATGGACTATGCGAAGCGCGTACAGGCAGACCTCCTGCTTGCAACCGACCCGGACTGCGATCGTGTCGGCATCGCCGTACGAAGAGCCGACGGAAGCTATCAGCTTCTGAGCGGCAACGAGACCGGCATCCTGCTGCTGGACTACATCCTCGCGCAGCGAACGAAGCACGGAACGCTGCCGAAGGATCCGGTGATGGTGAAGACCATCGTGACCATGGACCTCGGCGAGCGCATCGCCGCGCACTACGGCGTCGAAACCATCAATGTCCTGACCGGCTTCAAGTTCATCGGAGAGCAGATCGGTCGGCTCGAGAAGGAGGGCCATCCGGAGCGTTATGTCTTCGGCTTCGAGGAGAGCTACGGCTACCTCACTGGCAGCTATGTCCGTGATAAGGATGCCGTCGATGGTGCCCTCATGATCTGTGAGATGTTCAGCTTCTATAAGACGCAGGGCATCAGCCTCCTCGACCGTCTGCAGGCGCTCTATGCGGAGTACGGCTACTGCCTGAACACCCTCCACAGCTTCACCTTCGAGGGATCCGCCGGCTTTGGGAAGATGCAGAAGATCATGCAGAACTTCCGTACGGATGCGCCGGACGCCTTCGCCGGAAAGAAGGTGGAGAAGGTCCTCGATTACCTGCCGGGTCTCGACGGACTGCCGAAGTCGGATGTCCTCAAGTACCTGCTGAGCGACCACTGCTCCGTCGTGGTACGCCCGTCCGGCACCGAGCCGAAGCTGAAGATCTATATCTCCATCAGCGCGGAGAATCAGGCCGCCGCAGAAGCCTGTGAAGCCGCCATCGCCGCTGAACTTGGCGAACGCATGAAGTAATACTTTCATATCAACAAAAGGCCCCGGAGGGGCGCCAGCAGAAGCACAGTATGGCTTTTGCTGGCGCTCCTCCGGGGCCTTTGACTGAACTGTTTTCGTTATAGAAAATTTATAATTTAATTAGCACTCGATGCTTGAAAGTGCTAACAACCGCGCTATAATATTTTTATCCGAAGGAAATAAGGAGGTTCAGTCTTATGAATATTAATAAATTTACACAGAAATCGATCGAAGCGATCAATAACTGTCAGAATATCATCAGTGAATATGGAAATCAGTATGTGGAGCAGGTTCATCTTCTCTACTCGCTGATTACCATCGATGACAGTCTGATCACGCAGCTTCTGAAGAAGATGGGTGTACCGATGGATCAGTTTAAATCATCCATCACCGATGAGATCAGCCGTCTCCCGAAGGTATCGGGTGCCGGTGATACACACTATTCGCAGAGGGCGAACCTGGCGCTTACGAAGGCAGCGGAGCATGCGAAGGCCATGGGCGATGAGTATGTTTCCGTAGAGCACATTTTCCTCAGCCTCATGAAGGAAGCCGATCCGACGCTGAAGAAGCTGTTCCAGCAGTATGGCATCACGAAGGATGGTTTCCTGAAGGCCCTCGCCGAGGTGAGACATAATCAGCGTGTCCTGTCCGATAACCCGGAGGACAGCTATGATGCCTTAAATAAGTACGGCTACGAGATGGTGCAGCGCGCGAAGGATCAGAAGGATGATCCGATCATCGGGCGTGATGATGAGATCCGGAATATCATCCGTATCCTCAGCCGTAAAAGTAAGAACAACCCGGTGCTGATCGGTGAGCCGGGTGTCGGTAAGACCGCCGTCGTCGAGGGTCTCGCACAGCGTATCTCGGATGGAGAGGTACCGGAGAGCCTGAAGGATAAGAAGATCTTCGCCCTCAACATGGGTTCCCTCGTCGCCGGTGCGAAGTACCGTGGTGAGTTCGAGGAAAGATTGAAGGCGGTACTCGATGAGGTCCGGAAGTCCGAGGGGCAGATTCTCATGTTCATCGATGAGTTGCACACCATCGTCGGTGCCGGCAACCAGGAGGGCTCGCTCGATGCAGGCAACATCCTGAAGCCGATGCTGGCGCGCGGTGAGCTCCACTGCATCGGTGCGACGACGCTGAACGAGTATCATAAGTACATCGAGAAGGATGCGGCGCTCGAGCGTCGTTTCCAGCCGGTCATGATCGATGAGCCGTCGGTCGAGGATACCATCTATATCCTGCGTGGTATCAAGGAAAGCTACGAGAAGTACCACGGTGTGACGATCAGCGACAACGCACTCGTCGCCGCGGCGACGCTCAGTGATCGTTACATCTCCGACCGTTTCCTGCCGGATAAGGCCATCGACCTCGTGGATGAGGCCTGCGCGATGGTGAAGACTCAGATGGAGTCGATGCCGGAGGACATGGCTGCCCTGCAGAGTAAGATCACACAGCTCAAGATGGAACAGATCTCGCTGAAGAAGGAGGACGATACCCTCTCGAAGCAGCGTCTCGCCGACATCGAGAAGGAGCTCGCCGAGCTGCAGTCACAGTTCGACACGAAGCAGGCACAGTGGGACAACGAGAAGAAGTCAGCCGGCGACCTGCAGGCACTCCGCGAGCAGCGGGATCGGCTGAAGAAGGATATGGATCGGGCGTTGCAGGCAGACGAATATGCAAAGGCCTCCCAGATCAAGTACGCCGACCTTCCGGCCATCGAAAAGAAGCTGGCGGACGCGGAGAACAGCGTCCATGGGGAGGATCGCGCACTCCTCCAGGAGACCGTGACCGAGGATGAGATCGGAAAGATCGTCAGCCGTTGGACCGGCATCCCGGTATCGAAGCTGAACGAGTCCGAGCGTTCGAAGGTGCTGCATCTCGGGGACGAGATCCACAAGCGCCTGATCGGCCAGGACGAGGCGGTAGAGAAGGTCGTCGAAGCTATCCAGCGTTCGAAGGCCGGCATCAAGGATCCGACACGGCCGATCGGTTCGTTCCTCTTCATGGGTCCGACCGGTGTCGGTAAGACGGAGCTGGCGAAGTCCCTCGCACAGAACCTCTTCGATGACGAAAACGCCATGGTTCGTATCGATATGTCCGAGTATATGGAGAAGTACTCCGTATCGAGACTGATCGGTGCTGCACCTGGCTACGTCGGCTATGAGGAGGGTGGTCAGCTGACCGAGGCTGTCCGCAGAAAGCCATACTCTGTCGTGCTCTTCGACGAAATCGAGAAGGCGCATCCGGATGTCTTCAACATCCTCCTGCAGATTCTCGATGACGGTCGGATTACCGACAGCCAGGGCAAGACCGTGGACTTCAAGAACACCATCATCATCCTGACCTCGAACCTCGGTGCGCAGTATCTGCTGGACGGTATCGACGCAAATGGTGAGATTACTGAAGACGCACGGAAGCAGGTACACGACGAGCTCTTCCGCTCCTTCCGTCCGGAGTTCCTGAACCGTCTCGATGAGATCATCATGTTCAAGCCGCTGACGAAGGACAACATCGCGCATATCACGGAGCTCATGGTGGCCGACATCAACCGCCGTCTCGCGGATCGTCAGCTGAAGATCGAGCTCACCGACGCGGCGCGTGACTATGTCACCGAGCACGGCTATGATCCGCAGTTCGGTGCACGTCCGCTTCGTCGTTTCATCCAGAAGAACGTCGAAACCCTCGTCGCCCGCATCATCCTCGAGGATAAGGTACAGGAAGGCGACACCATCACCCTCGATCTGAAGGGGGATCGGCTCGACGCAGAGATTCACAGATAAGACAAGAGCCCCGGAGGGGTGCCGGCAGAAGCCATACTGTGCTTCTGCCGGCATCCCTCCGGGGTCTCTGACTTACTGTCAAAAAATTGTAAGCATTCCGTACGCCATTCTGTGCTATACTCCCATTAAGAACGAAGAGAGATCCTTAAAGGAGAAGAGATATGAGACGATTAAACTGGACGAAGCTTCTGGCTAGCGCGACGGCGATGACCCTGATGAGCGCGATGCCGTCGATGGCCGCATGGCAGTATACCCTGCAGGGCCCGATCGCAATCTGGACCGAGACGACGACCGGACAGCAGGTATGTGTATACGCCGGACAGCCGGCTCCGGACGGCACCCCGGCACCGACCGTCACGATGACCGCCGAAACCTTCACGACTGAGGCCGCGCAGCGCGCAAACACCGCACAGTCCATCGCCGCAGCCAATGCTGCCGTCGATGCGGCGAAGGCCGCCCGCGGAGGAAACGTCGTGCAGGAGACGACCCTGACCACCGAGCAGCTCGCTGCAAACACCGCAGCCGCGAACGCAAACCTCCAGATCGGTGATGTCACCACGATCGCGAAGGTACTGCCGAAGAGGGGCAGTGGCACCGGCCCGAATAATACCTATACGAACGCGACACTCCCGACGATCCAGACCCAGGATCAGAGCCAGCTGAATCAGAGCGGCGTAACCGCCGGCACCTACCTTTCTCCGGCTGGTGTCGCGCAGACGACGAAGACCTATAACTATAACACCACGACCGGCACCTACAGCTACTACGCAAGTGACGGACACCTCGTGACGAACGCAGGCTCCCCGAACGTAGGCCCGACCGCCGGCACGACCACCCAGACCACGACCAGCACCACCACAACGACAACGACCGGCACGACGGGCAGCACCACGACGCAGACCAGCACCGGCATGAGCTACACCGGCACCCTCCCGTCAACCGGCGCAACCAACGTGAACACCTACAAGACCCCACAGGCCTGATCGTATAATTCATTCAGCCAGAGGACCCGGCTGGAGACTTACCATCCTATATGGAAAAATAGAAGCAACTATGCTAAAATATTCCCCAAATGCGCAGAAACGCATCTGGGGATTTTTGTTTGCGCCGGAAACCACGGCGCCTTCACTTATAAACTATATGGAAACGAAGAATACAGAACACAGCTCGTCCGACATCGTCATCGATGTTCAGGACGTCACGAAAATATACCGCCTGTACGATAAGCCGATCGACCGCCTGAAGGAGGCGGTGAGCCTCACGCACCGGAACTACCATCGGGACTTCTATGCCCTGAGCCACGTCGGATTCCAGGTACGAAAGGGTGAAGCCGTCGGCATCATCGGTACCAACGGCTCCGGTAAGTCGACCATGCTGAAAATCATCACCGGCGTCCTGACACCGTCCGAGGGTGCGGTCAGCATCCACGGTATCGTCTGTGCGCTCCTCGAGCTCGGTGCCGGCTTCAACCCGGACTACACCGGCATCGAGAACGTCTACATGAACGGTACGATGATGGGCTTCACGAAGGAGCAGATGGACGAGAAGCTCCAGGAGATCCTCGACTTCGCAGACATCGGCGATTTCGTGCACCAGCCGGTCAAGAGCTACTCCTCCGGTATGTTCGTCCGCCTCGCCTTCGCACTCTACGTCGCGATGGACCCGGAGATCCTCATCGTCGATGAGGCACTGTCCGTCGGCGACGTCTTCTTCCAGGCGAAGTGCTATCATCGCATGGACGAGCTCCGCCGGAACGGCACGACCATCCTCATGGTCACGCACGACCTCGGCTCCGTCATGAAGTACTGCGACCGCGTCATCCTGCTGAACAAGGGTGAGAAGGTCTCCGAGGGACTGCCGGGCGACATGGTTGATCTGTATAAGAAGATTCTCGCCGGCCGCTTCACCGAGGAGGATCAGCGCTATGCGCAGCACCAGGCCGACGCACAGGCAGCAGTGGACTTCATCGACGGCCAGAACTTCGGCGTCGACAGTGTCGGTGCCGCGGCCCTCGCAGAGGGCGAGGACGGCCCGGCGACCCGCATCCAGCGTTCGAAGGACGCGTCCGGGGAAGCCAATGCAGGCGACCACAGCACCGGTACCTCCGCGGGTCACGAGACAGCACCGCTCATGCAGGACAGCCTGAACCTGAACCCGAACGTCCAGCACTACGGCGACGGACGCGCGACCATCTGGGATCTCGGCATCCTCGACCAGCGCGGGAAGATCTCGAACGTCATCGTAAAGGGCGAGACCTTCTCCATCAAGGAAAGGATCCGCTTCAACGCCCCGATCGCGGCCCCGATCTTTACCTTCACCATCAAGGATAAGCGCGGCGCGGATCTCACCGGCACGAACACCCTCATCGAGGGCTGCGATATCCAGCCGGTGAAGGCGGGCGATGAATATACCTGCACCTTCACCCAGCGGATGACCCTGCAGGGCGGCGAGTATCTCCTCAGTATGTCCTGCACGGGCTTCGAGGAGGGCGAGCATGTGGTCTATGACAGAAAGTATGACGTCGCATCCATCACCGTTCTTTCGAACAAGAACACCGTGGGTGTGTACGATATGGAGTCCGAGGTGACTCTGGAAAGGCGTGAACACTAATGGATTTTTCACGACACATCACCAATACCATCGAATGGTTTTATTTCGAGGACGTAACCTCGGGCCGCGAGCGCGACGCGTCGGTTCTGGTGCTCGGCGATAAGGAGACGACGGCACCCTTCGTGACCCTCCTCGAGCCGCGCGTACATCAGGTATCCCGCCGTCTCGACGACAGCACCTACGACTATGTCGTGATCCCGGTGCTGACGAAGAAGATCCTCCGTCTGTTTCAGGGCGACGTCCACACGATGCTGCATGCCCTGACGGAAACCTGGCTGAAGAAGGGTGGCCGTATCCTGATGGGCATCGAAAACGCCCTCGACATCGACCGTATGGCTTCCAGCGACCGGAAGGAGGATGTCCTCTATCTTCGCTGGTCCGAGCTCGCGTCCCTGCGTGCGACCCTTCGTGAGGAGAAGCCGGGCGCACGGGATACCCTCTACTATCTGACGCCGGAGCTCAGCGTACCGCTTCACTTCTATAGTGATGCGCGCATGCCGGACGTCTCTGAGGAGGACGAAAAGACCGCACTCCTCATCCGGGAGAACCGCTTCCGCGAGTTCGCGCCGGCCTACTTCTACATCTATCAGCCGGATGACAGCGTCCGCCCGAAGGCAAGGGATTACCGCCGCTTCCTTCCGGACTACATCAAGTATAATTCGACCCGCAAGCCGGAATACGCCATCAAGACCCTGCTCTACCGGGATGATCAGGGGAAGCGCTTCGCGGTGAAGGCCGGTACGACGCCTGCGGCCAATGCACACATCGAGTCACTCAGCGAGAAGGCAGAGGCGATCGCTGCAGCGAACCCGCAGCTCACGGTACTCCGTGCCGTCGAGACCAGTCGTGCCCTCGGAAGCTATCAGTTCCTGAGCTTCATCCGCTATCCGTTCGTCGAGGGACAGAGTCTGAGCGAGATCCTGCGGGATATGATAAAGGACGGTGTCGCACCGATCCGGGAGCTCGCAGAGAGCGTCGACCTCGTGCTCGGCGCGAAGGATGGAAGTGTGCAGCCGGCGAACTTCGACTGCCAGTTTGATAACATCATCATGTCCGCTGACCGGCCGACCCTCATCGACTGTGAGTGGGTCTTCGAGGAAGCCGTCGACGTCCGTTTCCTGCAGTACCGTATCCTCTACTACTGGTACATGGAGTACCGGGAGTTCCTGGCCTATGAGGATGTGCTGGCCTTCCTCCGGAACTTCGGCTTCTCGAAGCCGGAGCTCGACGCCTTCGCTGAGCGTGAGCGATCCTTCCAGGAGGAGATTCATGGACAGGACGGCGAGCGCATGCATGCCTTCCTGAACGATAGGGTCACCGTAAAGCGCTTCCGCGCCCTCGAGGAGGAGTATACGAAGACCCTCCACGATGCACAGGAGCTGCAGCGCGAGGTGAAGGAGCGGGACATCACGATCCAGAAGGAGCGCGAGGTCAACCGCCTCACCCAGGTGCATGTCGCAAACCTCACGAACGTGATTCAGGTGCATGAGCGTGACATCCAGTCCCTCATCGCCGAACGCGACTACTATATGGCCCGCCAGAGCCTGAAGGCCCGCGTGGGCACCCGCCTTCGGAACAGCCTGAACCACCATTTCCCGGTCGGCTCCCGTAAGCGGAAGGTGCTGAGCTATGTGAAGCGGACCCTCCGCCACCCGGCGAAGATGCTTCCGATGTACTTCACGGAGGATGGCAAGAACCGGATCCGTGGGGATTTCAATGTCGGTGATCTGTATGCAAGCTACGGAAAAGTGAAGTTTGAGCGAAGCGATGCACCGCTTGTCAGCATCGTCATCCCATGCTACAACCAGATCCACTATACCTACCAGTGCCTCATCAGCATCAAGGAGCATACGGATTTCGCAGCGACCCCATACGAGGTCATCATCGCGGACGATGTGTCGACCGACGCGACCCGTGAGATCGGCCAGTATGCGGAGAACCTCGTCGTGGCACGAAACCGCGAGAATATGGGCTTCCTGAAGAACTGTAATCAGGCGGCCTCCATCGCCCGTGGTAAATATATTTTCTTCTTAAATAACGACACGCAGGTGCAGGAGGGCTGGCTGTCCTCCCTCGTCGAGCTGATCGAGCGCGATGAGAGCATCGGTATGGTCGGCAGTAAGCTCGTGTACCCGGACGGTCGTCTCCAGGAGGCGGGCGGCATCATCTGGTCGGATGGCTCCGGCTGGAACTATGGCCGTCTGCAGGATCCGGCGGACCCGGAGTACAACTATGTGAAGGAGGTCGACTTCATCTCAGGTGCCGCGATCATGATCCGTACCGAGCTCTGGAAGGAGATCGGCGGCTTCGATGAGCGCTTCGCGCCGGCGTACTATGAGGATACCGACCTTGCCTTCGAGGTGCGGAAGCACGGAAAGAAGGTTATGTTCCAGCCGAAGTCCGTCGTCATCCACTTCGAGGGCATCTCGAACGGCACGGACACCTCGGATACCTCGAGCCTGAAGCATTATCAGGTCGTGAACCAGGAGAAGTTCCGCGAGAAGTGGGCGGCCGAGCTTCGGGAGCAGTGTGTCAATGATGGCAACCCGAACCCGTTTGACGCCCGTGAGCGTGGTCAGCACCGGCCATGCATGCTGATGATCGACCACTATGTACCGACCTGGGATAAGGATGCCGGCAGTAAGCTGGACTATCAGTATATGCAGCTCTTCCTGCGTCAGGGCTGGCGCGTGAAGTTCCTCGGCGACAACTTCGCCCATGAGGAGCCGTACACCTCCGCGCTCGAGCAGCTCGGCATCGAGGTGCTCTATGGTGCGAAGCTCCAGGCGGACATCTGGGGCTGGATCGAGCGGAACAGCGCCTTCATCCGGATCGCCTATCTCAGCCGTCCGCACATCGCGGCACGCTACATCGATTACATCCGCGACCATACGGATATGAAGATCATCTACCATGGATCCGACCTTCACTCCCTCCGTCTGATGCGCGAGTATGCGATCGACCATAACGAAAAGACCCGTGAGGAGGCCGAGTACTGGCATGGCGTCGAGTACGCCGTGATGCGCAAGGCCGACATGAGCTACTTCCCGTCCGAGGTAGAGGCGGAGATCGTGCATAAGGAGGATCCGACCATCCATGTGAAGGCCATCACCTCCTTTGTATACGATGCGCCGGCCGTCCTCGATGAGGATTATGCGAAGAAGCAGGATCTCCTGTTTGTCGGTGGCTTCGCGCACCCGCCAAACAAGGATGGCCTCCTGTGGTTCGTGAAGGATATCCTGCCACAGATCGAGGCGGAGATTCCGGGCGTGGTACTCCACGTTATCGGGTCTCATGCAGATGACGAGGTGCTCGCGCTGAACGCGCGGCCGGATGTGGATGTGCTTGGCTTTGTCAGCATCGAGAAGCTCGACGAGATGTATCGTCGGAGCCGCGTCGTCGTGGTACCGCTTCGTTTCGGTGCCGGTGTCAAGGGCAAGGTCGTCGAAGCGCTGCACGCGGGAACCGCGGTGGTGACGACAAGCTGTGGTGCCGAGGGTATCCCGGCGGCAGAGACGGCCCTGCGTATAAAGGATGATCCGACCGGCTTTGCACAGGAGGTTATCCACCTCTACAGGCATCCGGAGGAGATCGAGCAGATGGCGCACAACGCCGTCAGCTTCATCTCGACCTTCTACTCACCGGAGGGTGCCTGGGCGAAGATTAAAGATGATTTCGAAACCGGCCGGAACGTATAAACCATATGGAAGTACCATGCCGCTGTTTATGACAGCGGCATATGAGATATGAAGTGCAGGATGCTTCGAAAGACGCATTCTGCAGATGCTAAAGAAACATGAATACACGTAAGCATTATAAACACTGCTTCGCGGTCGCAGCCTATGGAGAGTCACCCTACCTTCCGCTTCTTCTGCATTCGCTGACAATGCAGAGTATCGAGAGCCGGGTGATCATCTGTACCTCGACCCCGAACCGCTATATCACGAAGCTGAGCGCGCAGTTCGGCTACCCGGTCTATGTGCGGAATGGCGCACACGGGCTGCAGCAGGACTGGAACTTCGCCTATGAGATGGGCGCGGAGCGCTCGGAGCTCGTGACGATCGCCCACCAGGACGATCTGTATTTTCCGGACTACACGAAGGCACTGCTGCATGCCTTCCAGCACTTCCCGGATATGTCGGTATTCTGCTGTCGCTACGATACGATCGATGGCGAGGGCAACACGATCGACGGAAGCTCGGAGAAGGTGAAGCGCATCCTGCGGCTTCGGCTGAAGGACCATGCGCATGCGGACCGTACGATTGTGAAGCTCTCGGCCCTCCGCTACGGCAACGGCATCGGCTGTCCGAGCTGTACCTATCACACGAAGTACTGTCCGGCACCGCTGTTCCGGAACGACTATAAGTTCGTCATCGACTGGGATACCCTGATCCGCCTTGCACGTGAACCGGGGCGCTTCATCTGCATCGAGAAACCACTCATGGCCTACCGTGTGCATGCCGGAGCGGAGACGATGCGAAACATCGAAAATCACAATCGGGAGAAAGAGGAACGGGAAGTGTTCCGGAAGCTGCATTCGGCACCGGTGACGGATATGCTGATGCACTTCTATAAGAAGGCGTATGGCGCATATCAGCAAGACCCAAAACAGTAAACATGTTCTTATGACAGGCGTGGCACTCATCCTGCTCCTTCTGTTTGGGCTGTTTATCAACCGGCACCTCAGCATACGGGCACTCTATGGTGACGACCTCTACCTCTGGTCCTTCTATGGCTGTGAGGATTTCTGGTCCTTCACCTTTCCGAAGGTGACGAAGGGAAACTTCCGCCCGTTCTACTGGGCGCTGAGCTACCTCGAGTTTCGTCTGATCGGCCCGCACGTGCACTGGTATGCCCGCTTCAACGTGCTCCTGAACGTCGCGATCGCCTGGGTGATCTATTTCTTCAGCCGTCGCCTGAGCCGCCTCACGCGGACGCCGCAGGGCATGCGGATCGGACAGGCCGTCGGTCTCCTGACCGGTATGCTCTACCTGCAGTCGCACTTCGCGGCCTACCAGATCGCACAGGTGCTCGGACTCCTCGAGTCCCTCGCCCTGCTGCTTGCGCTGCTGACCCTCTGGGGCCTTTTCGATTACATGGAGGGCCGCGGCACGCGTGCTTACCTGCGCGCCTGTCTCTGCTTCTTCCTCGTGATCTTCACCCATGAGCGCTATATCGCGCTGGCCCCGCTCTTTTACCTCGCGGTGCTCACGCAGTACCTCACGGAGCGGCGGCTCTGCCGACGCTTCGCACCGTCCCGGACGTCCTGTGCGGCTTCGGACGAAATACCAGCGATGAACCGCCTCGGGCGGACCGTCGAGCTGCTTCTGCCGCTTCTGATCCTCGCCGTCTTTTTCGGCACCCGTGTGGTGGTGGCCGGGGAAGCGATCCCGGTCGGTACGGCCGGCACGAAGGTGCAGGACACCTTTTCCCTCGCCCAGGCCCTCGGCTTCGCGTTTTCGCAGGTCGCCTACATCTTCGGGATCAATGCAGGCCACGCGATTTTCTGTGGCGTGTCCTTCGCGGATTCCGCCCGCTGGGTACAGGCACTGATCGTCCTCAGCTGGCTCTGCCTTCTCCTGATGCTCGTGCTCTATGTACGTGGGGCCTGGAAGAGGGGACGGATCACGCCGTGTCTGATCGGGGAGAACCTTCTCTTTATCTGCTTCATCGCCCTCTGCATCGGCTCGAGCTCCATCACGATCCGTCTGGAAACCCGCTGGGTCTATGTGAGCTATACCGCCGCGCTTCTGTATCTCTCCTATATGCTCGGAGAGATCGCGAAGTCTGGAGCTGTGAAAGCGAAAGCCGGCAGGGCAGTGCGCACGCGTGCAGCCACCGTGCAGAGAGCGTCGACGGCTTCCATAAGTGCCTCGGGTGAACGGGCAGCGTGCCACGGAATGGCCATGGTCCTCGCGTTCTCGCTCCTTTTTATGGCGTACGGGGCCGTGATGACACCGGTGGAGCATTATGATCGACAGCATTATCCGAACATCTTTTTCTTCTTCGATCAGGATCGTGTGAATTCGCTTGCGGACTGTACGATCGACGCAGTCGGTGCCGGGGAGTTCCTCGGAAAGAAGCAGGTGTATATCTACTATAATTACTACGAGATGAGCGACTTCTATGCGGAGTACTTCTATAAGCCGTTTGACCCGGAGAAGACCGGACAGGGCACGGAGATTCACTTCATCAACCGCCCGGACGAGATGCCGGCCGACGCGACGGTGGAGAACAGCGTCGTCCTCATGGAGCATGGAAACCGTGGCTACATCGATGTGACCGCCCAGACCTTCGGACTGGCCGCGTGGGAGGCGCTTCCGCAGGCGTAGGATGCGCTCGATGCAGCGTCAACAAGATGAAAAGGTTCCCGGGGCACCCCGCGGATATACGGAAAGGCTGTGTGCGATGTCCATAGTGAAGCACGAAAGCAGAAAAACGGAAAATCGAAGCAGAAAGCGGGTGGGGGAGTGCCGGAAGGGACTCCTCCTTCTGCCGTTCATCGGAGGGCTGTTTCTGCTCTGGTATGTGCTGCATGCGACGGTGGATGTGGTCTATTCCGACTATATCCGCATCATCAACAGCTACCTCCCGTATACCCTGGACCCGACGAGCTTTTTCGTGCCGGATATCCTGACCCGGATTCCGATCAACTATCCGCTTCGCTGGATCAATGTCACGTTTTTCGGCTACTCGGTGCTGTTTGACCGGGTGCTCTGCATCCTGGGCTGCGTGCTGCTGATGTGCTCGGTGGCGCAGTACCTGATCCGGGAGCGAAGCGGCGTCTGGATCATCCTGCCAGTGATGCTCGTCGGCTTCAGCCTCGATAAGTGGGAGATGCTTCTGAACGGCACCGGCTGCGTGCACTTCCTGAGCTACGGTCTGTTTTTTTATCATTACCTCGTGCTCGAGCGCGTCTTCACCGGCACACAGAAGCCGGGGGATGTGCGGCGGCTCTATCTGCTTCCGTGGCTCTCCCTGCTGGTGGCCGGCCCGTATATCGCGCAGTACACGGCGACCCTCCTCGTGGCCTATGGCTACCTCGTCTTTCTTCGGAATCGCAATGTCGACGTCCGCCGGCTTCCGTGGTACGGCCTCTGTGCGCTGGTCCCGCTGGTGCTCTACTATATGAGTAACGCGGCGGCCACCTTCGAGCATACGGGTGCGCAGGACATCGGTCTCCTGGAAACCCTGCAGCAGTACCGCGGCTTCTCGCTGCATTTTCTGCTGAACGGCTTCGCCAGCACCCTGCTTTCTGGCTCGGTGCTGGAGGATATGCTCGCGGCCGGGACGCTCACGTATCCGATGGTGTACCTTCTCGGTGCCCTCGTGATCCTGCTCTATGCCGGTGCCGTGCTGCTCTACTTCCGGACCGGACAGTACCGCCGGACGATTTTCCCGATGCTGCTCCTCGTGAGCGGTGCCGGAAGCCATGTCCTCGTCTTCCTGTCCCGCTACATCTTCCTGACGGAAACCTACGCATGGCAGAGCCGCTACGGCCTTCAGTACCTGCCGGGCACCCTCGGCCTCCTGCTCATCTATGGCGCGGCTTTCACGCGCTTCCGGCAGCAGCATAAGGTCACACCTGTGATGCTCTCTCTCGTGGTGCTTCTTTCCTTCACTGCGGGGACCTGTTATACTGATAAGCGTGAAATCGACGCGATGCCGTTCCGGCAGATGTACTTCGCCTCCATAGCGGACGCCGCGCGTGATTATGAAAACCTGAGCGATGATGAGCTGAATCTCATCTTCGAATACCACCATGGCCCGAACCGCGTTCGCCATGCCATGGATATTTTAAAGGAAAACCAGTGGAATGTTTTCCGGAAGTGACGGTACATGTGCCATGTCCTGGGGTGCATGCATGTACGGCCTGATGGAAGTCATACAGGCGGTACATGCGTCATGATTTCTGAGACATGCGCTTCCGTTTACGATGCATAAAAGGATGTAAGCTATGAAAGTATTGATTTTAGCAGGTGGTTTCGGAACCCGTATTTCCGAGGAGTCGCATCTCCGTCCGAAGCCGATGATCGAAATCGGCGAGATGCCGATTCTCTGGCACATCATGAAGTACTACTCGAGCTACGGCTACAACGATTTCATCATTCTGGCCGGCTACAAGCAGTACGTCATCAAGGAGTATTTCGCGAACTACTTCCTGCATAATTCTGACGTCACCTTCGACCTCAGCAACAACCAGATGGAGGTCCATCACAACATGAACGAGCCGTGGCGCGTGACCATCGTCGACACCGGCCTCAACACCATGACCGGCGGACGCATCAAGCGCGTGCAGGATTATGTCGGGGATGAGCCGTTTATGCTCACCTATGGCGATGGCGTTTCTGACGTGGACCTCGAGGCGCTCGTAAACTTCCATCATGCACATGGGAAGATCGCGACCATCACGACCGTTTCCCTCGCACAGCAGAAGGGCGTCCTCGACATCGACGAAAACAACCAGATCCGGGCCTTCCGCGAGAAGGAGCGGGAGGACGGTGCCATCATCAACGGCGGATTTATGGTCTTCCAGCCGGAGATTTTCAACTACCTCACGGATGATCGCTGCGTCCTCGAGCAGGAGCCGATGCACCGCCTCGCCGCGGACGGCGAGCTCATGAGCTTCTACCACGCCGGCTTCTGGCAGTGCATGGACACCCAGCGCGAGAAAAAGCTCCTCGAAGACCTCTGGGCGAGTGGAAAGGCACCATGGAAAAAATGGGAGTGAAAGCGTTTGCATAAAGCAAACGCTGGAACGATATCCAGCAGAGCTATGCTCTGCTCCCGCAGGGCTAAACTCGGGCCTCCTCAGCCCGAGTTTAGGGCTTTGTAAATAGAAAGACATTTTTTATGACCAAGTTTGAATCCTTACAGCAGTTTTATAAAGGGAAGCGGGTGCTCGTGACCGGCCACACCGGCTTCAAGGGCAGCTGGCTCTGCCTCATGCTCCGAATGCTCGGCGCAGAGGTCTACGGTTACGCCCTCGCGGCCCCGACCGAGCCGGCGCTCTTCGACATCCTGAAGCTTTCAGAGGAGATGCACTCGGAGATCGGCGACATCCGTGATTTTCCGCATCTCAGCGCCTTCATGGAGACCGCGCGTCCCGAGGTCGTGCTGCATCTTGCGGCACAGCCGATCGTCCGCACCTCCTACCTCTATCCGCGGGAGACCTTCGAGACGAACGTCATGGGCACCGTGAACATCCTCGAGGCGATCCGTCGCTACAATGCGCAGCATGCGGAGAAGGTGCAGTCCTTCCTGAACGTGACGACCGATAAGGTCTATGAGAACCCGGATCTCGCAGACCACGCCTTCCGGGAGGATGAGAAGCTCGACGGCTACGATCCGTACAGCAACTCGAAGTCCTGCTCCGAGCTCGTGACCCACAGCTACCAGAAGTCCTTCTTTTCGCCGGGCGCGGACCCATCCGCTACGGTGACGGCGATCTCCACTGCACGTGCGGGCAATGTCATCGGCGGTGGTGATTTCGCGGTGGACCGTATCATCCCGGACTGCGTACGGGATACGATCGCCGGCCGAACCATCCATGTGCGGAACCCGTACAGCACGCGTCCGTATCAGCATGTGCTGGAGCCGCTGTATGTTTACCTCCTGATTGCGATGACCCAGGCGCAGGGACAGCAGACTACGGGCACGCAGGCGTCCGCCGCTTCCGCTGAGATGAACGAAGCGGGGCATGACGAGCGCACGACGGAGACATTGGCCCGAGACGTGGCCGGATGCTATAACGTCGGTCCGGATGAGGTGGACGCCATCACGACGGGCGCACTCGCGGATCTCTTCGTACAGAGCTGGGGCGCGGGCGCGGCCTGGCACACGGATGCCGAGGCGAACGCACCGCATGAGGCCGCGTACCTGAAGCTGGATACGCAGAAGCTGAAGGAGCGCTTCCACTGGCAGCCGCGCTGGCATGTCACGGAGGCCGTTCAGGAAACCGTCGCATGGTACCATGCATGGTCGGAGGGGGCCGATATGCGGGCCCTGACCGAGCAGCAGATCCGTGCATTTTTAGCAGATGAAAGAGAAAAGAGCAGAACATGACAGAGAAAACAGAGCAGCAGGCGAGACAGGAAATCCTCGATCTCGTCGCAGAATATGCAAGAAAATATAAGGTCGCACCGATGCAGCAGCCGTATCATGAGGGCGAGCGCATCCCGTATGCCAGCCGTGTCTATGATGACAAGGAGATGGTGAATCTCGTGGACAGTGCGCTCGAGTTCTGGCTGACCGCCGGACGCTACACCGAGGCCTTCGAGCAGAAGTTCGGTGAGTACCTCGGCGTACGCTATGTGAGCCTCGTGAACTCCGGCTCCAGCGCCAATCTGCTGGCCTTCAGTACACTGACGAGTCCGCTGCTCGGCGAGCGCCGCGTGAAGCGTGGCGATGAGGTGATCACTGTGGCTGCCGGCTTCCCGACGACCGTGAACCCGATCATCCAGTATGGTGCGATTCCGGTCTTCGTGGATGTGACCCTGCCGACCTGTGATATCGATGTGACGAAGCTCGAGGCGGCGTACTCCGAGAAGACGAAGGCAGTGATGATCGCGCATACCCTCGGTAATCCGTTTAATCTGAAGGCGGTGAAGGATTTCTGCGACCGGCATCAGCTCTGGCTCGTGGAGGACAACTGTGATGCGCTCGGCTCGACCTATACGATCGACGGCGAGACCCGTCAGACCGGCTCGATCGGCGACATCGGTACCTCCAGCTTCTACCCGCCACATCACATGACGATGGGCGAGGGTGGTGCCTGCTATACGAACAACCCGCAGCTTCACCGCATCATGCGCTCGATCCGTGACTGGGGCCGTGACTGCTGGTGCGCACCAGGGCACGATAATACCTGTCACCACCGCTTCGACGGGCAGTATGGCGAGCTTCCGAAGGGCTATGACCACAAGTATGTCTACAGCCACTTCGGCTATAATCTGAAGGCCACCGATATGCAGGCGGCGATCGGTGTCGCACAGCTCGAGAAGTTCCCGGGCTTCGTCGCACGCCGTAAGCACAACTTCGAGCTTTTGAAGTCCCTCCTCGTCGAGGGCGGAGCGGATGCGAAGCTGATCCTGCCGGAGCCGGAGCCACATTCGGACCCGAGCTGGTTCGGCTTCCTCATGACCTGTCAGGAGGGTGTGGACCGTGAGACGGTGGTTCGCTATATCGAGGACCACGGTGTGCAGACCCGTATGCTCTTCGCCGGCAACCTCATCAAGCACCCGTGCTTCGATGAGATGCGTGCGACGGGTGAGGGCTACCGCGTGGTCGGCAGCCTCGACACGACCGACCGCATCATGCGCGATACCTTCTGGGTCGGCCTGTATCCAGGTATGACGGATGAGAAGCTCCGCTACATGGCGCGCATCATCCTGGAGGCGATTCAGCAGTAAGCGCTGCGCCGGGAGAACCGACGAAGTGCCCTGTGCAGCGGACGGCAGTGTGTGAAAGAGGGCGTTGCAGAAACGCCCTTTCATTATAAAGGTAGAACTATGAGTGAAGAATTTACATTTGATCTTGAGCGGGTACATCAGGCGAATCTGGAGATTCTGAAGGCCGTGAAGACGATCTGTGATCGCCATGGTATCACGTACCTCATCGATTCCGGTACGCTCCTCGGCGCAGTACGCCATAAGGGCTTCATCCCCTGGGACGACGATGTCGATCTCTGCTTCCGTAGAGAAGAGTTCGAGCGCTTCGTCGATGTAGCGAGGGCGGAGCTCCCGGAGAACATGCAGCTCGTGCTGCCGGATGAGTATCGCGGTGGCGAGGCCTTCTATGATTTCGTACCACGTGTGCTCTATCTCAACTCCCGCCGTCACGCAGAGGACGACGCGGACATGGCCTTTTATGAGGGAAAGCTCAACCACCTCTGGGTCGACCTCTTCATCCTCGACCGCCTGCCATCCTGCCCGATCCGCGCGCGGCTCATGAAGCTGGAGCAGCAGATCGCTTTCGGCCTCGGCATGGGCCACCGCCGGAAGCTCGACTGGCGTAAGTATCATGGCCTTCAGAAGCTGGAGGTGCAGGTCCTCGCCGCCGTCGGCCGTTTCATCCCGCTTCCGAGGATCTTCCGCCTGCAGGAGCGCTGGGCCCGGAAGTACACGGATCAGAACCGTGAAGGGGCAGGCTGTGCAGCTCCGGCGGCTACCGCTGCGGGCGATGTGGAGCGTGCGAAGAATGCCGGAAAGCAGGGCTGTCCGATCTGTGGGAAGCGTTCCGTCAGCGGGAAGTCCTTCTTCTCGAACTACCAGCCGGACTTCCAGTACTGCACCGTGGAGGATGACTGGGAGGAGCCGATCGAGTTCCAGTTTGAGGGCGAACACTTCACCGGACCGAAGGCCTGGGATAAGGTGCTCACGATGCTGTATGGCGACTACATGAAGCTGCCGCGCCCGGAGGACCGTCACCCATCGCACAGTGGCATGGAGCTCGAGATCCTCGACTGATTGACTGGTACAGTTACTAATTTATAGAAACGCTGGAAGGAAGACATATGAAATTATTGAGCTTGGTGGTTTCGGCTTATAACGAGGAGGCCGGACTGGAGACCTTCTACCAGACGACCAGAGAATACGGGGAGGCGCTTGCGGCGAAGGGCTGGGATTACGAGTTCGTCTTCGTGAATGACGGCTCCCGTGACCGGACCGGCGAGATCCTGGATGATCTGGCCGCCCGTGATGCGACTCACGTGCGCGTGCTGCACTTCTCCCGGAATTTCGGACATGAGGCGGCGATGACCGCTGGACTCGACTACGCCACGGGCGAGGGCCTCGTCTTCATGGATGCGGATCTGCAGCATCCGCCGAAGTACCTCGCGGACATCGTCGACCAGTTCGACGCCGGCTACCAGGTGATTTCCATGGTACGCACCGAAAACAAAACGGCCGGGCTTCTGAAAAACATTACCTCCGGCGGCTTCTACTGGCTCATCAACCGCATGTCGGAGGTCCATCTCGAGGCCAATGCCTCGGACTTCTTCGCCATCACCCGCCCGGTACAGAAGGTGCTCATGAAAAACTACCGGGAGAAGGTCCGTTTCCTCCGCGGCTACGTGCAGAACGTCGGCTTCCGGAAGACTACGATTTCCTATGAGGCAGCCCCGCGTGTGGCGGGCAGCAGCCACTATTCTATCCGTAAGCTCTTCGTCTTCGCGATGAACACCATCATGTGCTTCTCGAACATGCCTCTGAAGCTCGGGATCTTCGCCGGTCTCTTCAGCGGATTTCTGGGGATGATCGTGCTGATCTATACCCTGGTGACCCGTGATGGCGCACCGTCCGGCTATGCGACGATCGTCGTCCTGCTCTGCTTCATGTTTGCCGTCCTCTTCATCGTCGTCGGCATCATCGGTGAGTACATCGCGGTGCTGTTCGAAGAGCTGAAGGACCGCCCGATCTACATCGTAGAGGACAGCCGGAACATCTGACACAGAACCCCGGAGGGTTGCCACTGGAAGCGCAATACTCCGAGTGGCAGCCCTCCGGGGTTCTGTTATGGCGATTTTTACGAAAGAACTTTGTGAAATCACTGACTTTCAAAGCAATTAAGCACATATTGCATGAATCCAGAACGAGAAAATAAGAAAATCTAAGAAAAAATAAACAAAGAAATCAAAGAATTTTCAAGATGAAAAGAAGGATTCTCTATTCTATCAGCCATAACATCTTCATATAATATGATCAAAAGGACGGGGGAGTCCCGTCAGGATAAACAATCATAGGAGGATTGGATTATTATGAAGAAGGCACTTAGCTTACTTACCGTTTCAGCAATGGCAGTTTCGATGCTCGCAGGATGCGGCAGCTCGAAGCCGGCAGAGACTACTGCAGCAGCTACGACTGCAGCAGCGGCAGAGACCACTGCAGCCGCTACAGAGGCAGCTTCTGAGGCAGCAACAGAGGCAGCTGCAGCTGCAACGGATGCGGATCTTTCCGATAAGAAGGTCGGCGTATGTATCTATCAGTTCTCTGATAACTTCATGACCCTTTTCAGAAATGAGCTTCAGAACTATCTCGTATCCCTCGGCTTCAAGGCAGAGAACATCGAGATCATGGATGGTGCAAACGACCAGGCTACACAGACCAACCAGATTCAGAACTTCATCACCAAGGGTGTTGACTGTCTCATCATCAACCCGGTTAACTCTTCTTCCGCAGCAACCATCACCGATATGGTAACCGCAGCAAACATTCCGCTCGTATACATCAACAGAGAGCCGGATGCTCAGGAAGAGCAGAGATGGGCAGACGAGAACATGAAGGTTTGCTACGTAGGATGTGACGCTCGTCAGTCCGGAACCATGCAGGGCGAGATCATCGCTGACCTTGAGAACCACGGTGATATCAACGGCGATGGCAAGGTTTCCTACATCATGATCGAGGGTGACCCGGAGAACGTAGATGCTCAGTACAGAACAGAGTTCTCTGTAAAGGCTCTGAAGGATGCCGGCATCGAGGTTGAGCAGCTTGACGATCAGGTTGGTAACTGGGATCAGGCGCAGGCACAGTCTCTCGTTGCAAACTCTCTTGCACAGCACGGCAAGGACATCGAGGTTGTTTTCTGTAACAACGATGCGATGGCTCTCGGCGCTCTGCAGGCAATTGAGGCAGCAGGCGAGACCGTTGGTACGGATGTTTACCTTGTAGGTGTTGATGCTCTTCAGGAGGCTTGTGACAACGTTAAGGCTGGCAAGCAGACCGGTACTGTATTCAACGATCACATTTCTCAGTCTCATTCCGCAGCAGATGCAGCTGTTAAGTACATCACCGGCGGCGACAATGAGCACTACATCGGCTGCGATTACGTAAAGGTAACCTCCGATAACGTTGACGACGTTCTTGCATCTCTTGGTTAATCCGAAAGGTTCGTAAGAATTTAACGAAGTACATAGAAATGGGTGCGGGTGCACGAGCTGCGCCCCACCCGTTTTTTAAACCCATTATTTAATGCTTGGAGGGCAAAATGGCGGAGTATAAACTGGAATTACGGAATGTGTGTAAGTCATTCCCCGGTGTAAAAGCGCTGGATCACGCTAACCTCGCTGTTCGCCCGGGTACAGTTCACGCACTCATGGGAGAAAATGGTGCCGGAAAGTCCACACTGATGAAGTGCCTTTTCGGTATCTATCACATGGATGAGGGTGAAATCTACCTGGATGGCGAGAAGACAACGATTACAGACCCGGATGATGCGATGGCGAAGGGTGTTGCCATGGTGCATCAGGAGCTGCAGCCGATACCGGCACGTAACATCGCGGAGAATATGTACATGGGACGTTTCCCGGTACATAAGTATGGTCCTTTACAGGTGATCGATCACAAGAAGATGTTTGAAGAGACCGATCGCTGGCTGAAGGAGCTGGGCCTCGACTATAATCCGAAGGCGCTGCTCGGCTCGCTTTCCATCGGACAGATGCAGATGGTCGAGATCGCGAAGGCGGTTTCTCATGAGGCAAGAGTCATCATCTTCGATGAGCCGACCTCCTCGCTTTCTGATAAGGAAGTAGATTTCCTCTTCAAGGTTATGAACCAGCTGCGTGATAAGGGCGTTGCGATGATCTACATCTCTCATAAGATGGATGAGATCAAGCGGATCGCCGACGACATCACGGTCATGCGAGATGGTACCTATGTCGGTACCTGGCCGGCAGCCGAGATGAGCACCGACGATATCATCGCGAAGATGGTAGGTCGTGAGCTTACGAAGGTATATCCGGATCACGTACATGAGATCGGCGACGTCATCCTCGAGGCAGAGCATCTTTCCTCTATTCACGAGAAGTCCTTCCAGAATTGCAGCTTCAACATCCGTAAGGGTGAGATCCTCGGTTTCGGTGGACTGGTCGGTGCACAGAGAACCGAGCTCATGGAGGGTCTCTTCGGTATCCGTCATCTCGCTTCAGGAACCATCAAAATGCATGGCAAGGAAGTGAAGATCAAGCGTTCGAGAGATGCGATGGATGCAGGTCTCGGTATGATCACCGAGGACCGTCGTGGTAATGGTATCTTCGGATGCCTGTCCATCAAGGATAACACGGGTATTTCCATTTACAACAAGCACCTGAAGGCGGGCTTCATCCTGGATCACCCGACGATCAATAAGATCGTAGATGACAGTATCAAGCAGCTTTCGATTAAGACACCGAGTATGCAGCAGCATATCGAGAACCTCTCCGGTGGTAACCAGCAGAAGGTTATCGTATCGAGATGGCTCGCAAATGATCCGGAGATCCTGATCATGGATGAGCCGACCAGAGGTATCGACGTCGGTGCCAAGCACGAGATCTATGAGATCATGGAGCAGCTCGCCGATCAGGGCAAGTCGATCATCATGATTTCCTCCGAAATGCCGGAGCTTCTCGGCATGGCCGATCGTGTATATGTAATGTGTAATGGTAAGATCACAGGTGAGATTGATCAGAAGGAAGATATGACGCAGGAGAAGGTAATGTCCTTCGCAACGCAGTTCTGATTCTGATTCGATAGAATAAAGGGGAAATAAAATGCAAAAGTCACAGAAAAAGAAAATCACGGATTTTCTCATTAACAACGGTGTTATCATCGTTATGTTCATCCTCGTTATCTACACAGGATTGACAACGAAGAACTTCTTAACGGCCAACAACTTCCTGAACCTCCTCGCAAACATGTCCTACAGACTGGTTATCGCGCTCGGTATTTCAGGCTGCGTTATCACCGGAGGATGTGATCTTTCCGGTGGACGTATGGTCGGCTTCGGCGCATGTATCGCCGGTACACTTCTTCAGAAGCAGGATTATGCAGGCCGTTTCTTTAAGGAGGGCTTCCTGGCAAACATCACACCGCTGAATCCGTTCCTGGTACTGCTGATCGTCATGATCATCTGCGGATGCTTCGGTGCCATCACCGGATGGTTTATCGCTTATCTGAGTGTTCCTCCATTCATTTCCACACTGGCGATGATGGAGATCATCTATGGCCTCGGTCTGATCTACACCGGCGCTACACCGCTCGGTGGATATATCACCGGCTACACCATGTTCTCGACCGGTCGTTTCCTGGGCTTAAGCTTCCTGATCTGGATGGCCATCGCCATGTCAGCGATCACCTGGTTCATCTATAACATGACCCGTCATGGTAAGTACATGTATGCCATCGGTGGCAATGCACAGGCCGCAGAGGTTGCTGGTGTTCCTGTAAAGCTTACCCTCGTTCTCATCTATGCGAAGGCATCTGCATTCTTCGCCATGGCAGGTTTCATGCTCGGTGCAAAGGCCGGTGGTGCATCCATCAATACGGGTCTTTCCTACGAGATGGAAGGTATCGCAGCCTGCGCCCTCGGTGGTGTATCTGTAACCGGTGGTCGTGGTAAGGTTTCATCTGCCATCATCGGTGTTGCCGTCCTCGAGCTCCTGAAGGTCGCTCTTCAGTTCCTCGGTGTCGATGCAAACTCTCAGTACATCGCGATCGGTATCGTTATCTTCGTCGCAATTTCTCTCGATATCAGAAAGTACGTACAGAAGAAGTAATTGAGCGAACGATTTCTATCGTCTATAATATGGGCTGTGGCGCATGCCACAGTCCATTTTTGTATCGACCTTAAGAATTTCGTAAGGGGGTCTGACCCCATTAAATTTTTCTTAAGATAAACGTTCGGGGTCTGTCCACGACCTGACACAGTAAAAGAGAGGTTTCTATGACATATAACATGACACTGCTTGCACAGACGGCTTCGGATCCGGTGACGAACGATCCGGTCGCCTTTTTCCTCAGCCAGCACGGTGTGCAGCTCATACTCGGTGTGCTGGTGATCTACTGCGCCGTGAAGCTGCTGGTCTTCCACGATCCGGATTTTATCCGTCCGAAGGAGTGGGGAAAGGTAAAGGAGGAGAATCTTCTCCCATATACGCGTGAGATGGGCATCCTCGTGCTGATGTTCGGTGCCTGCATCTTCGTGATGGAGGTGGTGAGCCAGTATGATGGACTGATGGGCCTTCTGTTTATGATTCTGTCCATCGCGGTGACCTTCTATCGTTTTAAGAAAATCGAAGACAAGTACGGAAATCTCGACCATCATCAGAAGGTGGAGGACTGAGCTTAGTAGCTTGTGACGGTGAAACACGGCGCAGCCGAAGGTTCGGTATGCTTCGCTCGCATGCGGGAGGGTATGCGCTTTCCGGGATGCGGACAGGATGTGATGGCAGAGGGAGGTCTACATTGAACAAGTACAGAGTGATGCTGGTGGATGATGAGGAGGATGTCATCCAGGTGATCATCCGGAAGATGAACTGGGAGAAGCTCGGCTTCACGGTGCAGGGCTATGCCCACAACGGACTGGAAGCGCTGGAGATGGCCGAGGAGGAGCAGCCGGACGTCGTGATGACGGACATCAAGATGCCGTTCATGGATGGACTCGAGCTCAGCCGGCGTCTGAAGGAGCAGTATCCGACCATCAAGATCATCATCTTCTCCGGCTTCGACCAGTTCGAGTATGCGAAGGAGGCCATCCGTCTGGAGGCCGAGGAGTACATCCTGAAGCCGATCGATGCGGACGAGCTGCGTGCCGTGTTCGAGCGCATCCACGCATCGCTGGATCAGGAGTTCGACGAGAAGCAGAACATCAACATGCTGAAAAACTATTATATGGAGAGCCTGCCGATCCTGCAGGAGAATTTCTGCACGGCGCTCATCGAGGGACGCGAGCCGGCGAATTCGCTCAGTCGCGATATGATGGACTATCAGATCAGTCTCGACGGTCCGTACTTCGGTGTAGTGATCCTTCACAACAGTATTTCACTCGCGCCGGAGGGCATCAATCCGCTGCTGATCACGATGTCGGTGCGTCGGCTATGGGAGGAGCACCTCGACGCGAGGTGGCATGCGCGCTTCTTCACCTACCTCGGCGACACGGTGATGATCGTGCAGCTCGAGCAGCCGGGCGCGCTGACGAAGCTGACGGATGACTGTCAGGTGCTGTGCCGTCTCAGTAAGCATGTGTCGAACGCGACCATCACCGCCGGCATCGGTCGTGCGGTCAATCACCTTCTGAACCTGCCGGAGGCCTACGAGAGTGCCCGGGAGGCCGTGTCCTACCGCGTCATCTATGGACGCGGACAGGCGATCAACATCATGGAGGTGGCGCCGGAGACCCAGAAGGAGATGCCGGCGGAGAGTCCGTCCGAGGACAGCGATGACCGCTTCTACCCGGTGTTCAAGGCCATCAAGCTGAGTTCGCCGGAGGAAGTCGATCGTCAGATCGATCAGTTTCTGGACGCGGAGGCACCGGTCAATCCGTCGCTGCAGGAGTATCGCTTCTTCGTGATGGAGCTCGTGACCGAGGGACATCGCTTCATAAATGCGAATCATCTGTCGATGGAGGCAGTGTTTGGAAAGGATGAGGACATCTTTCAGAAGGTACAGCACCTTGATCTGGAGGCCCTGCGTGCATGGATGAAGGAAAGCGCCCATAAGATGCAGGCGCTTCTCCGCGTATCGCGCAGCGACAGCACGCGTACCTTCGTGGCGAAGGCAGAGGCCTATGTGCATGAGCATTACAGTGATAAGGACCTGAGTGTCGAGAGCATCTGTGATTTCCTCGGCATCAGTGCGGCGTACTTCTCGACCGTCTTCAAGCGGGAAACGGGAAAGACTTTCATCAACTACCTCACGGATATCCGTATGGACCGGGCAGTCCACATGCTGCTCGACGAAAATGAAAAAACCTATGTGATCGCGGAAGCGGTCGGCTACAGTGATCCGAACTACTTCAGCTATGCATTTAAAAAGAAATTCGGCGTATCGCCGTCGAAGTATAAGGCACAGCAGCAGGCCGGCACCGCACCTGCCTGATGGTGGATGAACGGAGAGGTGCTTTGCAGAAAACCTGCAGACACCTCTCTGCTTGCGTATAAGAAAGAACCATGTGCAGATACAGGAGGACATAGTGGAGAAACAGCATCCGGCAGAGACGAAACAGAACCGGAAAAAGGGGAAGCGAAGCTATCTCCCACATACCATCCAGGGAACGATTCTGATGGCCTTCACCGTCATCTCCTTCGTGCTGCTCATGATCCTGGGGCTGGTCCTGTATCAGCTGTTTGCACGTCGTATGCGGACGAGCTCCGTGGAATCCACCGAGCAGATCGTGCAGCAGTCCGTCATCAATCTCGAGGATTACCTCGCCAATATGCGCCGCATCTCGGATGCGGTATACTATAATGTCATCAAAAATGCAGATCTCAGCACGGACAGCATCGATCGTGAGATGGACCTCATCTATGAAGCACACCTCGAGCATCTCGTCAGTATGGCGCTCTTTACCGCCGATGGCCGGCTGATTTCGGCCTCGCCGATCGCCACGACGAAGGAAAACCTCGATGTGACGACCCAGAGCTGGTTTACCGAGGCGCTTCGAAAGACCGATAATCTGCATTTCTCCACCCCGCATGTCGAAAATCTCTTCTTGGATCCGGCCTATCGCTATCGCTGGGTCATCTCCCTGAGCCGCGCCGTCGAAATCTATGAAAACGGTACCCCGACCATGGGCGTCCTCCTCGTCGATATGAACTACTCGACCATCGATCGAATGATGGAGCGGATCAATCAGGATTCGAGCGGTCAGTACATCTATCTGACCGATTCGAGCGGCAGCCTCATCTATCATCCGAAGCAGATGCAGATCAACTATGGGATTCTCACAGAGAACAACATCAACGAGGCGCACTACCAGGATGGCCATCATCAGGAGCTTTACCTCGGTACACGCCGCCAGGTGCTGCTGAACTCGGTTTCCTACACCGGCTGGAAGATGATCGCCGTGATCCCGGCCAGCGCCTACGGTGTGGATGCGGCCAGCCTACGTTTCGTCGTGATCCTGCTCGTATCGATCTCCCTCCTCGTCATGATCTTCGTGAATCAGATCGTATCGCGTCAGATCTCCCTGCCGCTGAACCGGCTGAACCGCTCCATCAAGCGGATGGAGGGCGGGGATGTCGTGCCGGAGGATATCTATGTGGGCGGCTCCGAGGAGGTAGAGCATCTCGGACGGACGCTTCGAAGCTCCATGACACGGATCAATCAGCTGATGGATGACATCGTGATCGAGCAGGAGGAGAAGCGAAAGTCGGAGATGGACGCCCTCCAGTCGCAGATCAATCCGCACTTCCTCTACAACACCCTGGATTCCATCGTCTGGATGATCGAGGGGGAGCACAACAAGGATGCGGTCTTCATGGTGACCCAGCTTGCGAGCCTCTTCCGTATCAGCCTGAGCCGTGGAAAGAACATCATTCCACTTGCGCAGGAGCTGAAGCATGCGGAAAACTATATGAACATCCAGAAGGTGCGTTATAAGAATAACTTCTCCGTTGTGTTTGACATCGATGAAAACATCCGGGACTACCTCAGCGTCAAGCTCATCATCCAGCCGATCCTCGAAAATGCCATCTATTACGGCGTTGGGGATATGGATCCAGATGACGGTGCCGAGATCCGTATCCGTGGCTGGCTGATCCCAGATACAGAAAACGAGAAGAGCGGTGAAGGCGATGCAGCACATGGGCAGACGTACGATGCGGCGTCGGGCCCGGTGGCCGCTCGGACGGCTCGGCAGCCGGATCCGACAGAGGCCAATGCTGGCGACCGTGCACACAGGCAGATGATTCAGGCGATGTCGGTCGGCGACATCTATATCGCAGTGAGCGACAACGGCTATGGCATGCCACCGGAGGTGTGTGAAAATCTGCTGAAGGACGATGAGGAATCGAGACAGCGGGTGCCGAAGCATGGCTCCGGTGTCGGACTCGTGAACGTCCACAATCGTATTCGGATCCGCTTCGGCGCACAGTACGGGCTGATGGCCGCGTCTGAGCCGGATGAGGGAACGACGATCACGATCCATCTGCCGGCGATCCCGGATACACCGGAGAACCAGAAGCTGCTGGAGAGCGGACACTACAGGACCGCTGTTTCGGACAGGAAAACAGCGGATGTGAAAACTGCGAGTGCGGGCAATGCCGACACCGAGGATGCAGCCGCGACGCGTTCAGATGTGCAGAGCTCAGATATAACAGACGTACTGGTGGAGGATGCAGGCAGAACGGAAGGAGGAAAACAGCATGCATGAGGATCGAAGCTTCTTATGGCCGATCATCGGTGGGCTGGTGGTCACCATCCTGTTCTGCTCCGTGATGCTGGTGCGGGGCACCGGTGAGAAGCGCTATCAGGTATCGGTGATCGTGAGTGATTCCTCCCAGGATCGCTGGGTGCCGTTGAAGGCAGGGCTCACACAGGCAGCGAGGGACAACAACATTGACCTGAGCTACGTCTATACCGACTACATCGATGATGTCTTTACACAGACCGCGCTGATCAATCAGGAAATCGCGGATGGTGCGGATGGCATCATCACGGATTTCTGTCTCAGCGTGGGCACCGCGGACATCGTGCGAAGCATCATCGCCCGTGTGCCGGTGGAGTTTATCATCACGAATGTGGATGCGGATGCAGATATCTCCGGAAACTATGCGACGGTGATGACGGATAATGTAGAGGTCGGCCGGGCCATCGGAAACGAGCTCGTGATCGATTACGGCGACCGTCTGAAGGAAATGAAGATCGGCATCATCGCCGGAAACCAGCAGCAGTATGCGATGCAGGACCGACTGAAGGGGTTCCTGGAGGCCGTGGGTGCGAAGGAACCGGAGATCGTCTGGACGGTGGAGGAGAGCCGTTTCCTTGAGCAGGAGCTGAAACGCTCGATGGAGCGGGTGACACCGGCGGTGATCGTCGGCCTCGATAATACGAGTCTCGAAGCGGCGGTGGACTATGTGGCGACGGCGGAGACGAAGAAGCTGCCCCTCTATGGTGCCGGCTGCAGTGAGAAGCTCGCGTACTATATCGATAACGGCACCATCGCATCGATGATCCTCCCGAACGAGTTCAGCATGGGCTATCAGAGTCTCACGGATCTTGCGGCCAAGCTTCGAAACCGGATGATGGTGCTCGAGGATCGGGAACAGGACTTCAATGTCGTCCATCAGGATAATCTGTTCCGGGATGAGAATCAGCGGATCCTGTTTCCGATCGTGCAGTGAGTGGTGCCGCTGTCATGGAAAACAACTGGGAGGATGGTATGAAGAAGAAAAAAGGGCGCAGGAGTGCAGTTATGGTGATGCTGGTCGTGATGCTGGTTCTCTGCGGCTGTGGTACGCGACAGAAGCTGCCGGCCAGAAAAACCGATGGAAAGATCAAAATCGGCGTGTCGGTCTATGATCAGTACGACGCCTTCGTAGCGGAGCTGATGCAGGATCTGAATGATCAGGTGCTGGGCGCGAAGGCGGAGGAAAAGCAGGATATCGTGCTGGAGGTCTATAATGCCGCGCAGAGCCAGACGAAGCAGAACGAACAGGTGCGCGACATGATCGCAGCGAATTTCGATGTGATCTGTGTCAATCTGGTCGACCGGACGGCACCGACCGAGGTCATCAATGCGGCACGGGATGCGGATGTGCCGATCATCTTTTTCAATCGTGAGCTGGTGGAGGATGATCTGCAGCGCTGGGATAAGCTCTTTTATGTGGGGGCCGATGCCTTCGTTTCTGGAAAGATGCAGGGGGAGCTGGCATTAGATGCGATCCAGAGCGGCACGGTGGACCGGAATGGGGACGGCGCGATTCAGTATGTCGTGCTCGAGGGGGAGGCTGGACACCAGGATGCCATCGCCCGCTCGGAGAGCTCCGTCAATCGGATGCTGGAGCTCGGTGTGAAGCTGGATCGTCTTACGTATGCGATCGCAAACTGGAACCGTGCGCAGGCGAAAACCCAGATGGATAAAATCATCCGGCAGTATGGGGCGGATATCGAGCTGGTGCTCGCGAATAATGATGAGATGGCCCTCGGTGCGATCGATGCCTTCGAGGCGAGTGATCTTCCGAAGGCGCAGCGGCCGCTGATCTTCGGCATCGATGGCACGGAGGCGGGGCTCAGTGCGGTATGCGACGGGAAGCTCGAAGCGACGATCTATAACGACGCCGAAGGCCAGGCAGCGGCCATCTTTCAGCTGGCACACCACCTGGCCCTGGAGGAGCCGCTGCGGGACCTTCCGCTCGTCGGCGACAAGTATATCCGTCTGCCGTATGAGAAGGTGACGCGGGATAATGTTCTGGAATTCAAGTGACCGTGGCCTCTTTCAGTCTCTGTCACCGGTGACGTCGGCCCAGTAGCGGTCGCCGTGGTCGACCATCGCGATGTAGGTTTCCTTCATAACGCGGCGGAAGGCGCGGAGCTCTTCCGCGAGGCCGAAGCGGGCCGGGATGGTGCTGGTGACCTCGTGGATTTCGGCGGCGATCTTCTTTCCGAGGCGCTCATCGCCGAGGCGGAAGAGGCCGAAGGCGGTCGAGTCGTAGCTCCGGTCGCCGGCACAGCTCTCGATCCAGAAGCGGGCGAACTGGCGCCACTCCTCGAGGAGAACCTCATCGACCTCCTCATCCAGCACGCAGAGCGTGGTGAAGTACTGCCGGATATCGCGCGCGCGCTTCTTCTGGTTCAGAAAGTTCGTACCGAGGCGGCCATCGATGAGGAGCCCCATCCAGGCCGCGACGAAGGCATCCTTTCGCTTCGCACCCGCGCGCTCGTTCGTCGGGTAGCGCTTGCGAAGAAGCTCGAGACGGCGGCGATCGTTCCGGTCGCCTGCATTGTCCTCGAGCATCTCGGTCAGAATCTTCTCACGGGTATCGATATCCTTGATGTCATAGTAGTGCGTCGGCCAGTCTTCCTTATAGTTGATGGCCGGCGTTTTTTCTTTATTTAAAAGCATGTTCGTGCGGTCCTTTCCAGCGGTATGATCCTATTCTGTAACCGTTCATGCAAGCTGCCCCTCCGGGTCCCCCTGCCTGAACTGTTATCCTATTCTAGCATGATTCCTCGGACTTGCACAGAATTCGCTTGACGCGTGGGATCGCCGGTGCTATATTGTTCAAAACATTTTGAAATAAGGAGAAAATGAACATGAAGCAAGGCGGGAATGAAAAATTCAAACAGATAGAGGTGGACCGGAGTCGCATCGACTGGATGATCACGCTGGTGCCGTTTGTGCTCATCGTGGTGCTGGCACTGCTGTTTTTCCTTCTGCCGGACGCGTCCAATGCCGTGCTCGGCAGTATCCGGACCTTCCTGGGGGACAGCTTCGGGCTGTACTATCTTCTGATCGGCCTCGGAACGGCCGTGATGTCGCTCTATATCGCGCTCTCACGCTATGGTCGCATCGTGCTCGGTGCGCCGGATGAGAAGCCGAAGTACAGCTTCTTCCAGTGGGGGGCCATGATGTTCACGGCGGGGCTCGCCGCCGACATCCTGTTCTACTCCTTCTGCGAGTGGATCCTCTACTGGGAGGACCCGCACACCGTGGAGATGGGCAGCCGTATGGACTGGGCCAGCACCTTCACGCTGTTCCACTGGGGCCCGATTCCGTGGGGCTTCTACCTCGTGCTCGCGGTGGCCTTCGGCTTCATGCTGCATGTGCGGAAGCGGACGCGCCAGAAGTATTCGGAAGCCTGCCGTCCGATCCTCGGGAAGTACACCGACCGTCTGCCGGGCCGTTTCATCGACCTCCTCGCCGTGTTTGCACTCCTGGCCGGCACCGCAACCACCTTTTCCGTCGCCACGCCACTCCTCAGTGAAGCGCTGAAGACGCTCCTCGGCATCGATCTCCCGGATCGTACCATCACGATCGCGATTCTGCTCGTGACCTGCGTGCTCTACACCTGCGCGGTCATGCGTGGTATGCTCGGTGTCTCT
This sequence comes from Oribacterium sp. HCP3S3_B9, assembly GCF_052064255.1. Lineage (NCBI taxonomy): Bacteria > Bacillati > Bacillota > Clostridia > Lachnospirales > Lachnospiraceae > Oribacterium > Oribacterium sp. HCP3S3_B9. The sequence goes on along the minus strand of NZ_JBQHVY010000003.1, from coordinate 82,496 downwards.
CTGCTCGCCAATGTCTGCACCTATTGTTTTTATGGCTTACTTCTCTACGTGCTCGTCTGCGGCGGAGAAGCGCGCTTCATCCTCGAGACCGGTTTCTCCGCGATGGGGCGTCTCGCGCAGAACTTCCTCGGCCTCGCGACCTATACGGATCCGACGAGAAGCACCGGCTTCGCGCAGAACTGGACGATTTTCTACTGGGCATACTGGATGGTATGGTGCGTAGCCGCGCCGTTCTTCATCGGATCGATTTCCCGTGGCCGCACCATCCGCTCGACGATTCTCGGCGGCTATGTCTTCGGCATGGGCAGCACCTTCGTAAGCTTCATCGTGCTCGGGAATTATGGACTGGGGCTTCAGATGGCTGGTCGCTTCGACATCGTCGCGCTTTATGATGAGACGCAGAACCTGTACACCACCATCATCGCCATCATTCAGCAGCTGCCGCTCGCGAAGGCGGTGCTCGTGCTGCTCATCGTGACGATGATCGCCTTCTATGCGACCTCCTTCGATTCCATCGCCCTGGTCGCTTCCCAGTACAGCTATAAAAAGCTCGGAAAGGACGAGGAACCGCAGGGCTGGATCAAGGCACTCTGGTCGGTGCTGCTCATCCTGCTTCCGGTCGCCCTCGTCTTCTCGGACAGCTCCATGGCGAACCTTCAGTCCGTCAGCATCATCGCGGCCTTCCCGATCGGTGCCGTCATCGTCCTGATCACCGCCGCGTTCCTGAAGGACGCGAAGGCGTATCTGGAGGATATAAACTAGACATTTGGATGGCCCCCTGTGTCTGAATGCTTGAGATGTTTTGGCGTGAGACGTTGAATGTGTATGGTGGAATATGCTAGAATTCTGTTGAATATGATTTGAGATTATTTTAACAGGGGGACATGATGTTACAGAGCTTTTTTAATTATGATAATCCGATCTGGCGTTTCATGGGGCGGCTTGGCGATATGATCGTGCTGAACCTTCTGTGGCTCGTCTGCTCGATTCCGGTCGTGACGATCGGTGCGTCCACGACGGCGCTGTACTACTGCACGCTGAAGTATGTTCGTAATGAGGATTACGGTGATTTTCGGATGTTCTTCCGCTCGTTTAAGCAGAATTTCAGACAGGCGACGATCATCTGGATCCCGATGCTGCTGATCGCTGCGGTGCTGGGCTTCGATTTCTGGTTCTTCGGACAGCTGATGGCCGGCTCTGGTACGGTGAAGTTCTTCCTGCAGGCGGTCGTGCTCGCCATGATCATCGTCTGGAGCTTCGTCTTCCTGTATGTATGGCCGGTCTTAAGCCGTTTCGAAAATACGACGAAGAACACCATCCTGAATGCCATCCTGATGTCGATCCGCTATCTCGGATCCACGATTTCGATGCTGATCTGTGATGTCGTGATTCTGCTGGTATGGTATATTCTCTTATTTTATATACCATGGCTGTCCGCGTTTCTGATGCTGATGGGCTTCGCACTGATCGCCTGGATCAACTCCACGATGTTCGAGCATATCTTTCTCAAGTTCATGCCGAAGGAGGATCACAGCCACGACGGTGATGTGCACCCGATTCTCGAGGATATCAATATGGATGGCTCTCTGAAGGAGGGGGCTGCCGAAGAAACCGTTGAGGCGATTTCCAGCTTGAAGAAATCATCGGAAGATGAGATATGACAGAGAAAAGAGAAGTAAAAGAAACCCTGCACTGAAAACATGAAAATCAAAACAGGACCATACAGAGGCCTCCGGCGCAGTTTTGCCGGGCTTCTGCATGGTCCTGTTTTCGATTCGTTCGTCTTCGGCGATCTGAGTTTCTCCGGCTGAATTTTTATCATGTGATTTTTCTGTAAATAAAAAAATCCCCCATAAAAGGGAGGAGGGCAGGTGATCCTTCGATCCCTGCCCGAGTATTATGAAAAAAATCTTTTTAAATCGATAACTTATTTGTTATCTTGGTTATAATATATAAGTCAATGGTGAACAAAGTATGTGGGGCACGTGAACATTCTGTTAACATTCAGGTTCAAATATGAACGGACTATGAACACAGAATTCAAATTTGACTTTTCGAATACGGAGACTTCTGCTACACTTCAGAAAGTGCAGAAACGGATGCCGAAAAATCGGTATCCCGGTCCTGCGCCGGTCAGAAAGAAAGATGGAGATAAGAGCATGATCAGAAATGTGATATTCGATGTGGATGGCACCTTATGGGACTCGGCGCGTCAGGTGACGGCGGCCTGGCAGGAGGTGCTGGACCGTCATCCGGAAACAAAGGACGTGAAGATCACGGTGGACGATATGTACCGCTATATGGGACACACGATGTATGAAATCAGCTGCATGATGCTGCCGGATATTTCGGAGGAGCTGCGGGCGCTGATCATGCAGGACTGCATGGAGAACGAGGACCAGTACCTTCGTGCCCACAGCGGAGATTTCTATCCGGGCTGCATGGAGACGATCGAGCGTCTCCATGAGGAGGGCTACCGCGTGTACATCGTGTCGAACTGTCAGGACGGCTACATCGAGACCCTCATCGAGGATGCCGGCTGGCTCCTGGGACCGGTAGAGGTCGAGGGCGATGTGCAGGACTTCGAGTGCTATGGACGAACCGGAAAGAAAAAGGGCAGCAACATCCGGCTTCTGATGGAGCGAAATGGCCTTCTGAAGGAGAGCTGTGTCTACGTCGGCGATACCGCAATGGACGAGGCTGGCGCCGCGCAGGCCGGCATCCGCTTTATCTATGCGAGCTACGGCTTCGGCACCGTCGCGAACCCGAAGGCCGTGATCCACGAAATCTCCGAGCTCCCGGAGGTGCTTCAGCGGCTTTCGAAATGAGAGCAGGGGCTGGACCGAAAATAGTTCTGAATTTAGTACAATATGCTTGATGACTTAAAAGAGGCTGTGCTATACTTTAAATGTTTTGAAAACGCTTACAAATGGTACTGCGCTTTCAGGTAAACCAGTTAGGTTCTGTCGGCATAGTGCAGACAGTTTTAAATGGAGGAAGTTATGGATTTAAATTTAAGACCAGCAAATGAGTGTGCATTTGATGCGGTTTCTCTGGGCGAGGTTATGCTTCGTCTGGATCCAGGTGAGGGCAGAATTAGAACTGCCAGATCCTTCCGTGCATGGGAAGGCGGCGGAGAGTACAACGTTATCCGCGGACTTCGTAAGTGCTTCGGTTTAAAGACCGCTGTTCTTACTGCACTTGCAGACAATGAGGTCGGTCACCTGGTTGAGGACTTCATGATGCAGGGTGGTGTGGATACATCCCTCGTAAAGTGGATGGACACCGACGGAATCGGCCGTGTATGCAGAAACGGACTGAACTTCACAGAGAGAGGCTTCGGTATCCGTGGTGCAAAGGGCTGCTCCGACCGTGCAAACACCGCTATTTCCAAGGCTACACCGGCTGATTTTGATTTCGATTACATCTTCGGTGAGCTCGGCGTTCGCTGGCTCCACACCGGCGGAATCTATGCAGCTCTTTCTGAGCAGGCTTCCGAGACCGCAATCGCTGCGATCAAGGCTGCGAAGAAGTATGGCACCATCGTTTCCTATGACCTCAACTACCGTCCTTCCATGTGGTCCGCAATCGGCGGCCAGGCAAAGGCGCAGGAGGTAAATAAGGAGATTGCTCAGTACGTTGACGTTATGATCGGTAACGAGGAAGACTTCACCGCTTGCCTCGGCTTCCAGATCGAGGGCCAGGACGAGTCTCTGAAGGAGCTCAATATCGACGGCTACAAGAAGATGATCAACGAGGCTGTAAAGACCTACCCGAACTTCAAGGCAGTTGCAACGACGCTTCGTACCGTTCACACTGCAACCGTAAACGACTGGTCCGCACTCTGCTGGGCAGACGGCGAGATCTACAAGGCAGCGGATTACAAGGGCCTCGAGATCATGGATCGTGTCGGCGGCGGCGACTCCTTCGCATCCGGCCTCGTATATGGCCTCATGACTACCGGTGATGCGGAGAAGGCTGTAAACTACGGTGCAGCTCACGGCGCACTCGCGATGACCACTCCGGGTGACACCACCATGGCTACCAAGAAGGAAGTAGAAGCTATCATGGGCGGCGCAGGCGCACGTGTACAGCGTTAATTCCTGACTTGCTTCATTAAGCAGTATGACAAAGCTCCCCTTACCTTCGGGTAAGAGGAGCTTTTCTTGTACTCAGTTGTACGAATGTCATTACACAGCAGAACCGGCGCCATAGGGGAACCAGCTTGCGCATTCAAAGAACAGGTTCTTATGAAAAGTCCGTGTAGGGCATACAGATTTATCTGTAATGCCCTACACGGACTTTTCATGAGGTTCTGTACTTTGAACTAAGTGAGCGGTTCCCCTATGGTGCCGGTTCTGCGTTCGGAATACATTTATGCTACGTTCATCACGAGCGGCACCAGCACCACGGTGAGGATTCCCGCCACACAGATACTGATGGAACCCATGGCGCCCTCGATCTCACCGAGCTCCAGCGCCTTCGCGGTACCGACCGCATGTGCCGAGGTACCGAGCGCGAGCCCCCGCGCGATCGGATGATCGATATGGAAAAGCCGGAAGACCAGCTCTGCGATCATATTGCCGAGGATGCCCGTGATGATGATCGCCGCCACGGTCAGCGTGACGATACCGCCCGCCTCCTCTGAGACACCCATGCCGATCGCCGTCGTGATCGACTTCGGCAGTAGGGTGGCGATGTGCTCCGCTGTCAGTCCGAACAGCTTTCCCATGATGAGAATGCTGAGAATCGAGCATAGCGTGCCGGCGGTGATCGCTGCCAGCACCGCCACCAGATTATCCTTCAGCAGCCGGAGCTGCTTGTACATCGGAATCGCGAGACAGACCGTCGCCGGTGTCAGCAGGTAGCTGAGCAGATTCGCACTCGCCTTGTAATCCTCATATGGAATCTGAAAGATCACCAGCACCGCGATGACCATGATCGTCGACACCAGCAGCGGATTCAGGATGGCGACACGGAACTTCGCCTTCAGCCGGACGGCCAGCAGAAATAAGAAGATACTTAAGATTAAACCGAAATAGCCAGAGCTCTGCAGTGCTTCCTTCATCATGCCTTCTCCTTTCGCTCCGCTTCCGCGGAAGTTATCTGTGCAGCGCCGGAAGCATTGGCCTCCGCCTGTGACGCGTGGCGCTGCACTTCCTTCTCGTGCAGGATCTCACGGTAGCCGTTCGCACCATCGATCTCACCGTTCGGACTGAGCGTCCGGCGACCGATGCCGAAGGTCTCGTGCGGCTCGAGTGAAAGCTCGGCGTCCTCTGCAGCCTGATCCTCCTTCGACTCACTGCGCCGAAGAATCGCGGTGGCGGTCAGGCCCGTGACGATCATGACGAGCACCGTCGACACGACGATGATCACGAGGTACGGCAGGAGCACCGGGAGCAGGATATCGATGGCACTCATGATGCCGACCGCCGCCGGAATGAACATCATGGTCATGGTGTCGAGCAGGAAATTACCCGCGCCCTCGACCTCCGGAAGCTTCACGATCCCGGTCACCAGTGCGATCAGCAGCAGGATCATACCATACACACCCGCCGGAACCGGAAGGGGCAGGAGCGTGTTCAGCAGTTCACCGAGAAAGGTGAATGCGATGATCCACATGATTTCTTTTACATACTTCATACTTGTCTCTTTTCTTTACTATAGGTCCATCAGTGCACGCAATGGCCTCCATTATACGCTCATGACGGACGCTGTAAAGCGTTAATTTATTATCCAGACACTGCCATAACCCGTACATATAAAAGTATGTGATTCTGTGCATTTCCCCTATTGTGCTTTGTGAAAATTCCATTATACTAAAATGCGGTGATTAATGATTTACTACGTTCAATTTCATATGGAGGGTAAAGATGACAGATTTTAAGCCAGTGAAGGAAGGCAAGGTTCGTGAGATCTATGATCTCGGAGACAAGCTCATCATGGTCGCAACCGACCGTATTTCCGCATTTGATGTGATCCTGCACAACCAGATCACAGAGAAGGGTAAGGTTCTGACCCAGATGTCGAAGTTCTGGTTCGATCTGACGAAGGATGTAATCCCGAACGATCTGATCTCTGTTGAGAACAAGGATATGCCGGAGTTTTTCCAGCAGCCGGAGTTTGAGGGCAGAGCGACACTGTGCAAGAAGCTCGAGATGATCCCGATCGAGTGCATCGTACGTGGCTACATCACTGGTTCCGGCTGGGAGAACTACAAGAAGGACGGCACCATCTGCGGCATGAAGCTCCCGGAGGGCCTCGTCGAGTGCGCGAAGCTTCCTGAGCCGCTTTACACTCCGTCGACGAAGGCAGAGATCGGCGATCACGATGAGAACATCAATTTCGAGCAGTCCATCGTGGTTCTCGAGAAGGCATTCCCTGGCAGAGGCGAGGAGATCGCGACGAAGATCAAGGATGCAACGATCGCTGTATATAAGAAGTGCGCAGACTATGCGCTTTCGAAGGGCATCATCATCGCCGACACCAAGTTCGAGTTCGGTCTCGATGAGGAGGGTAATGTGCTCCTCGCCGATGAGGTACTGACACCGGACAGCTCCAGATTCTGGAGACTCGACCAGTACAAGCCGGGTGAGGGACAGTCCAGCTTCGATAAGCAGTTCGTACGTAACTGGCTGAAGGCAAACCCGGACAACAACGCAACCCTTCCGCAGGAGGTTGTTGATAAGACCATCGCCCTCTACAAGGAAGCGTACACTATGCTGACCGGCAAGGAAATCTGAGGATTATAACAGATCCTGTGATTTCAGCAGTTTCCGGGACCGGAATCCCTTCCGCGATACTGACCGCGAAGGGAGACGTCGGATTATAACAGATCCTGTGATTCTGCTTATTGAACAAATTCAAAAACATCGGGCGCCATGTATGTACATGACGCTCTTTTTTTGTATAATTTTTTTATATTGAGCACAATTAAAGGAGAGTCCACCATGGCAGATCATTACGATGAGAACTACGAGGAAGTGGTATCCCTTCCGGGCGTAGATACCGATGGCGAACGCACAGAGAATATCGATGACGGACGGATTCGTCGACCGTCTGAATTTTTCGTCCGCACCACGAGCGACGATATCGACGAACAGGAGCATGCCCGACGCGAATACTTTAATAAGGTCGTCGGTGAAGCAGAGAATGAAGCATTACAGGCAGCGGAGGGGCTGGGCCCGAACGCCGAAAACTCCTTGCTCTACCGCATCTGGTCCCGCGTGAATCACGAAAGCGAGGAGGCCGTCGCCGGCATCGTCGAAAAGAAGGTCGAGTACGTCGAGCTCTTTTTCGACCTCATCTTCGTGTACAGCCTCCGTACGATCAACGCACTGTTTCATGCCTATGAGCACTCCTTCCCGCCGATGAGTGCGATCCAGACCTTCCTTTTCCTGACCGCGGTCGTCATGCAGGTCTGGATGTTTACCACGATGTTTTTCAACCGTTACGGCCGGAAAGCCCTCCGGGATTACATCAGTATCTTCATTAATATGTATCTCCTGTACTACATGGCGAGCGGCTCGAACCACCACTGGCTCGATCATTATATCCGCTACCACGGAGCCTGGGCACTGATCATGCTGAACCTCGCGTATCGAAGCTGGGATAAGCTGCGTTTCGCCCCGCATCTCGATGACATCGACCGGAGGATACTCGGGGCGAATGTCGTCCATCATCTCATCGAGTGCGGCATCATCCTCGTGTCGATCCCGGTGCATGAAACCACCGGCGTCGTGCTCTCGCCGCTTGCGCTGATTTACGGCTATGTCGCAAAGGCCAGTGAGTTCCGCGCCTATAAGGCGAGACCGTGCGACTTCCCGCATCTCGCCGAGCGAAATCTGCTGCTCGTGATCCTGACCTTCGGTGAGATGATCATCGGCATCGCCAGCTTCTTCGAGGCGGGGAAGAATGTGCTTCTGAACATCATTTCCTTCCTGATCGTCATCGGCATGTTCCTGAGCTACGGCTTTTTTAATGACAATGTCCTCGACCACCACAGAAAGACCTCCGGCCTCGGCTTCCTCGCGATCCACGTCATCATGATCCTCGCGATCAATTCGACGACCATCGCGCTCGAGCTCCTCGCTCGCCCGCTGGTGCCGCTTCTTCCGAAGACCATGTGGATGACCAGTATGCTGCTCGTCTACTATCTGTGCCTGCTGGCGACCGAGCGTTATGCGAAAGAGCACCTTCGGACGAACCGCTTTAAGTTCATAGGCTTCGTCCTCTCGATCCTGGCGGCTTATCTCTGCCTGATGCTGCTCGCCGGACATAATCAGCTGGTGGGTGCCTTTATCACGCTTGTCTTTGTATATGGCATCTTCGCGCTCCTGCTGCACATCCACCACAGCAGCCTCCGCAAGATGAAGGTCGGCGGATACATCTCGTAAACCTGGGATACGGGGGCCCCGGCTTAGATTTCACCGGTCTCGGAGTACTGTGCTTCCGGTTGTCGTTCGCCGAGCTACGTCTGAACAGCAGCACCCCGGATGAAACGTAGAATACTGATTGAGTTCACTCCTCTGAAATGCTAGAATAGTCACGTACATTTGTTTGACGGATTATTCTCTTTTCAGAGGAGTTTTTTTATGAAACTGATTCACTGTGCAGACCTGCATCTCGACAGCCGGATGAGTACGCATCTCGGGGATGCGGCAGCCCGGGAGCGGCGGCAGGAGCTGCTCGGCACCTGGCTCCACCTCGTCGCGTACGCGGAGCAGCATCAGGTGCGCGCGATCCTCATCGCCGGCGACCTCTTCGACCGGCCGGCCGTGAGCCGGACGACGGCGCATGCCGTCCTCGAGAGCGTACGTACCCACCCGGAAATCGCGTTTTTCTATTTAAAAGGAAATCATGACACGGACAGCTTTCTGAACCAGGCGGAGAGTCTGCCAGAGAATCTCTATACCTTCCAGGACACCTGGCGGAAGTACCGGCTGTCAGATCATCTCGTGATCGCCGGCCGAGAGTTTACGGAATCCGGCACCCTGAACGAGCTGGCGGCGAAGACCCTGCGCCTCGAGGAGGCGGATGTAAACATTGTCCTCCTCCATGGGCAGGTCAGCGAAAGCACAGCGCAGGACAGTGCGTCGACCGAGACGATCCGTCTCGCGGACTATGCGCATCAGGCCATCGATTATCTGGCGCTCGGACATGTGCACCAGTACCAGGAGGGAAGCCTCGACGGGCGCGGAAGCTGGTGCTATCCGGGCTGCCTCGAGGGGCGCGGCTTCGATGAGTGTACGCGGCATGGCTTCGTCCTGCTCGAGGTCGATGAGGCGACACATCAGCTCCGGCGTCAGCTCGTGGATATCAGTACGCGCCACCTCTGGACGGTGCCGCTGGAGGTGCAGGGGCTTGACTCGTCGATGGCGATCGTGCGGCGTGCGCGTGCCCTGCTGTCACTGCTTTCCGGGACGCCGAGTGCGGATCCGGCGATCGCGGAGATCCCGGCGGAACGCGTCGAGGCGATCCTTCAGGCGGGGGCCGGGGTGCGCATGCGCGCGCAGGACCTCGTGAAGCTGGAGCTTCGCGGCGCGCTTGCGATGGATGTGGAGCTTAGCCTCGACTTCATCCGTACGCAGCTTGCACCGATGTTTTACTTCCTTCGGGTCGTGGATGAGACACGGCGTTTCATCGACCCTGCGATGTATCAGCATGATAAATCACTGAAGGGCGCGTTCGTCCACTCGGTCGAGGCGGATGCGACGCTCGACGAGCAGACGAAGGCGGCGGTGATCGAAGCAGGTCTCCGGCTGCTGCGGGGCGAGGAGCTGCTGTGAGTGGGGGCCGTGGCAGAACGGGACGGATCGGGCGGCGCTTCCGAGGCGCGCTGCCCAGTAAAGAAAGAGAGAATCGAAGGATTTGTAGATGAGATTACTGAACTGTCAAATCGAAAATTTCGGAAAGCTGCAGAATCTGGAGCTTGATTTCCAGGACGGGCTCAATGTCTTCCTCCGGGAGAACGGCTTCGGGAAGTCGACGCTGGCGGCCTTTATCCGGGTCATGTTCTATGGACTGTCCGGTGAGCGGAAGGCGCAGGACAGCGACAATGAGCGGAAGAAATACCGTCCATGGCAGGGCGGCAGCTTCGGCGGCTCGCTCTGCTTCGCGCTCGACGACGGAAGGTGCTACCGCATCACACGACACTTCGGCGAGCGGAAGGGGCAGGACCAGTTCATGCTTTACGATGCGGAGACGAATCTGCCGTCGAAGGACTACAGTGAGCGCATCGGGGAGGAGCTCTTCCGCATAGATGAGACCTCCTTCCGGCGTACCTGCTTCATCGGACAGCAGGCGCTCGAAACCGGCGTGACCTCGGAGATCAATGCGCGTATCGGTAATGTCTCAGAGGATCCGGAGGATATGAACCGTTATGCAGCGGTGCTGGAGCAGCTGAAGGATGAGATCAATGCACTCTCACCGGCGCGGCGGACGGGTGCGATTTTTAAGAAACGTCTGGAGCTCGAGGAGCTGAAGAACGGCTGTGCCGGCAGGGAAGCGGAAGAGCAGCAGGCGGTCGAGGGGGCGGCCGCACTCCACCAGGCGCGCGAAACGAAGCAGCGCCTGCAGTCGGTGCTGGAAAGCACGAACCGGCGACTGGTCCAGCAGAGTCAGCAGCAGGACGCGATCCGCGACCGGATGGAGTATGACCGCCTGTGCGCGGATCGCAGCGACAGCCTGACACGGCTCCTGGAGCAGGAGCGGCGTTACCTCGGTGCTTCCTTCGATACGCTGAGCGGAGAGCAGCGGGCACAGCAGCTGCAGCGGGCGCTGCGGCGTCTTCAGGAGACCTTCCGAAGCGGACTCCCATCGGAAGCCGAGATGCGCGGCGCGGAGAAGCGTCTCGGTCGCATCGCCTGGCTGGCAGATCGCATCGCCGGCCTCGAGCAGCAGGGCGGCCGTCGGAGACGGAAGGCATCGCCGAAGAAGAGTACACAGCAGACACGCGCCTTCGCCGGACTGCTGCTGTCCCTCCTTCTGCTGCTCCTCGGTGTGTACTGTCTTCTTCATTTCGGCGGAAACATCATGCCGAGTGTCGTGCTGCTCGGTCTCGGAGCGCTTGTGCTGCTGCTGTCTGCCGCTCGCTTCGTGAAAAGCACAGGAACGAGGAGTGATGATCAGGAGCGCATGGCCGCGCTGCAGAATATGCGTGTGGAGCTCGAGCACCTGAACCAGGAGCTGAACCGCTTTCTGGGCCGTTTCTATCCGGAGATGGACTACAGTGCCGCTGCGGATGATCCCACCGCGGCGGAGGGGGAGGATGTCGACGGCGATGACATTGACCGAAGACACCCGAACCGGGCAGCCCTGCTTCGCCGGCTCGGCACGGACATGCTCAGCTACAGCCGGCTTACGGATATCCGAACGATCGCTATCGAGCTTTCGAAGCGGCAGCAGGCGCAGGAGGCCTTCGAGCAGAGCCATGATATGGAAAAGCTGCGCGCCATCCAGAGACCGGCGGAGGCAGCGGAGAGTCTCGCAGCGCTGAGCCAGCAGATGCAGACGCTGCGGGCACAGCTCGAAGCGCTCGAGGCCCGTATCCAGCAGCTGTCCGCTGAACAGGAAACAGCGGAGCGCAGACTTGAGGAGCTGTACGAGATGGAGCGGCATGCACAGCAGGCCCTCGAGGATCTCGCGGCGATGGAGCAGCGCCACCATCTGCTGACGATCGTCCGCGACCACCTCACGAAGGCACGGAACGACTTCACGAAGCAGTACATGGACCCGATGATGGATGCGTTCACGAAGTACTACTGTATCCTGTCCAATGCCTCGGACGAAGCGCTGGTGACTACCCCGGGCGGAACGGTAGCGCGAATGGATGCGCCTGCTGGCAACGGGACAGCACACGTGACGTCTTCGCTGACGGACACAGCAGCAGGCAGTGAAGCGGTCGTCTCCTCGCCGTCGGCGATTCCGTTCCGCATGGATGCGGATTTTAACGTGCATCTCCTCGCAGAAGGGGAGGCACGTAATACGGAGCTTCTTTCTGCCGGCTACCGGAACCTCGTGGAGCTCGCGCGGCGCATGGCCTTCATTGACGCCATGTATAAGGAGGAGAAGCCGTTCATCCTCCTCGATGACCCGTTCATCAACCTCGATCCGCCGAAGGTCGAGGGCGGCATGCGCTTCCTCGAGGCCATCGCCCGTGACCACCAGGTGATTTACTTCACCTGTCATGATAGCCGTAAATAAAAGAAACCACCGTACAAGCCTTACGCAGGCTGTACGGTGGTTTTTCTGTTCGCTACATACTGAAGATGCAGCGCGGTCGTCTTTTTTAACGTTTTCTTGTTTTCTTCCCAACTTCCGAAGTGGCCTCTGCTTCCTCAACGAGGTTCTGCGAAACGGTCATCTCCTGATTATCGATGTGCTCCTTCATCAGTGTCTTCGCGCGGATGAGATCACGGATCCGGATCGCCTGCAGGATCTCCTCGTGCTCATGCACGAGGATGCCACGCTTCGCCTCATCCTTGATATACTCGAGACGATAGCGGTACATCTGCTCCCGGAGATTATTGATCATCTGGACGAGCTTCTCGTTTCCGGAGGCCTTATAGATGATGTCATGGTAGGCCTCGTCGGCCTCGGCGATCTCGATCTCCGTGCCGCCGTTCTTCACGACCTTCTGAAAATGATCCTCGGCTGCGCTCAGCTCACGAAGCTCTTCGTCCGTGATCCGCTGACAGGCGAGGTCCGTCGCCAGCTCCTCCAGGGCACCACGCACCTCGAGGGTATCCTGCAGATTCTTGTGGGAGATCTTCGCGACCTCGGCACCACGACGCGGAATCATCAGTACGAGACCTTCCAGCTCCAGCTTTCGGATCGCCTCACGAATCGGTGTACGGGAGACACCGAGCTTCTCGGCGAGCTGGATCTCCATAAGACGCTCACCCGGCTTTAGCTCGCCCTTCAGGATCGCCTGACGGAGTGTGTTGAACACGAGATCCCGTAAAGGAAGATATTCATTCATATTTACTGTAAAATCATTCATCACTGTACTTGTCCTCCGAAGAAAGTCGTTCACAGGCGAGCCGGACGGCTCGGTGAGGTTCTGGATGGCTGCAGCCATGGCTCGGTGAGGTATACCTGCTTCGCGAGGCCGCTTTCCTTCGCGGAAAGCAGCGCCTGATAGCAGGCCTGTGCCTTTTCGGGATCATCGAAGAGGCCGAACACCGTCGGGCCGGAGCCGGACATCATGGCATTCAGTGCGCCGAGCGCCATCATACGCTCTTTGATGGCGTCGATTTCCGGATGCTGCCGGCTGGTGACGGTTTCGAGGATATTCCCCATCCGTCCGGCGACTGCGCGTACATCCCGCGCCTTCAGCGCCTCGATCACCTGATCAACATCCGGGTGTGCCTCCGCCGGGAGCGTGTTTACATGCAGGTTCTCGTAGACGGCCTTCGTGGATACCGAGATCGCCGGCTTGGCGAGCACGATCGAGCAGGCCGGCAGTGCCGGGAGCGGAGTCAGAATCTCTCCGATGCCCTCGGAAAGTGCCGTCCCGCGCATGAGACAGAACGGGATGTCTGCCCCGAGCTGGACGCCACGCTTCTTCAGCTCTTCGAGACTCAGCCGGAGATCAAACAGCCGGTTCATACCGTACAGTACCGTGGCCGCATCCGCAGATCCTCCGGCCATGCCGGCGGCCACCGGGATGATCTTTCGAAGATTCATCTTCACACCGCCCTCGAGATGAAACTCGTCCATCAGCATCTTCGCCGCCCGGTACATGAGATTGTTTTCGTTGACCGGCAGAAACGGCAGATTGGTTTTCAGCACGATGCCCGGCCTGTCGGTGCGCTCGATATCGATGTTGTCGTGGAGCTTCACGGTCTGCATGATCATGCGGACATCATGATAACCGTTCGGGCGCTGCCGCAGCACGTCGAGCGACAGATTGATTTTTCCATATGCCTGAAGTTTGATATGATTCATAACTCCCTGTTTCCTTGATTTGTATTTTGACCTTTGTATACATTACTCTTATTTTAGGGCATCCCGACGTTTAAAGCAAGCGCTCCTCTGCTCTATTGACAAAAGAAAAGTGGATGAGTATACTCTCTGACATGAGTGACAGACTGTCACTTTTGGTGACGACATGTCATCTTTTTAACATGACGAAACCGGCACCGACGTGAAGCGACGATATGCGGAGCATTCGAGGTGCCGTCAAGGAGAGGAGAATCTATGGCGACGGAAAGATTTCTTAAGCTTTCCCAGGATAAAAAAGACAGAATATTACAGGCAGCAAGGCATGAATTTGCGAGGGTCCCGTTCGAGGATGCCTCGATCAATCAGATTATCAAGGAGGCCGGGATTTCTCGCGGTAGCTTCTATACCTACTTCGAGGATAAGCTGGATCTTCTCCACTATGTATTTCGCGATGAGGGGATGCGAAACGAGCAGTATTTCCGGGAACTTCTGCTTCGAAAGCAGGGGAACTACTGGGAAGCGCTTCATGAATGGGTGTACAGCATCGAAAAGCTCATCGATCAGGGTTCGATACAGGAAGATATCAACATCATGATGCAGAGCGGTATGATGCAGCGTATCCTTGCGTTCACCGAAAGTGGAAAGATGGACCATGCGGAGTGCATGAAGAACGAGTGGTTCCGAAGGCAGATCGATCCGACCTGCTTCCGTCATAGCGATCGTCCGGGACAGTTTGCCGGCATCATCCGACTCGGAAACGCCATCGCGATGATGACCGTGATGGCGCTGGTCGCACATGCGTCGGAGGAGCACGCGCGTGTCCTTCGAAACTTTGAAACAGAGCTTGCCATCCTGCGAGAGGGTGCGGATCCGCATTTTCGTGTGGGGGAGGCGCCGATCGGCGATGTGAGCACAGGCGCGTAAGCCATAAGTGTTCAGGTCGACGACATTTCTGGATGCAGGAAAGATATACGCAGGGCAGCGCCATATGCGTCTAGGTCGACGACATTGTCCCGGACCCGGATGTGAAGGAACAGTAAAATTACAAGATCAGAAAACAGGAGATTATATATGAAGAAACAGGTAAAAATCGCCATCGGTGCCGTCATCGTACTCGGCTTTGCAGGGCTCGTGGCGACGCGCATGATGAAGCCACAGGAGGAGATGCAGACGAAGGGACTGCCGGCGGTCACGCTGACCACGGCGACGGAGGGAAGCATCGAGCAGACGACCGCGCTTATGGGTACGGTTCAGCCGTCCGACACCTACTACATCACCCCGAAGGTGGCCGGTGAACTCGTCGAGATCTACGTTCAGAACGGCCAGTCCGTTGAGGAGGGCGCGCCGATCGCGAAGATCGATAACCAGAAGCAGATCGATGCCGCGAAGTCTCAGATGGAGGCGGCCAATGCTTCCGTTCAGGCGGCTTCGCAGCAGGCGGCGACGGCGCAGGATGCGGTGAATCGTATGACACCGCTCTACGAGTCCGGCGATATCTCCGTACAGAGCTATAACCAGACCGCGAACTCCGCGAAGGCCGCAGCTTCCCAGGTGGATGCTGCGAAGGCCCAGGCGGCGAGTGCGAAGCTGAACTACGAGACTCAGGTGGAGTTTGCTACGGTGACCGCACCGGCAGCCGGCGTCGTACAGAACCAGAACATGACCCTGCACGGTATGGTGTCCCAGTCCTCTCAGCTCTGCGTCATCACCGGTACCGGCGCGAAGGTCGTCAAGTTTAACGTGACCGAGGATGTCCTTCAGAACCTGACGCTGGGTCAGACCGTGACGGTGGAAAAGAACGGTAGCAGCTATAGTGGTACGGTCACGAAGCTGACGAAGCTCGTGGATCCGCAGTCGGGACTCTTCCCGGTAGAGGCGACCCTTTCCGGTGCCGACGCTCTTTCCGACGGCAGCAGCACGAAGCTTTCGCTGGTGGCCGCGAAGGCGGACCATGCCCTTCTCGTCCCAGTGGATGCGGTGTACTATTCCGGTGGAAATCCATACGTGTACACCTATGAAAATGGTCTCGTGAAGCGTGTCTTCATCACCACCGGTATCTCCGATGATCAGTATTATGAAGTGACGGATGGCCTCGATGGCACGGAGCAGATCGTGGACAGCTGGACCGATGACATCTATGATGGTGCCGAGGTCCGCATCGTGGATGCAAATGGCCAGACGACCGAGGATGCATCCACAGGTGCAGAGACGGAAGAGACCCACGCAGCAGACTGAACCTGAGGAGAGAATACTATGCATAAAATAACCGAATTTGTCCTGAAAAGACCGGTTACCACCTTCCTCGTGGTCGTCAGTCTGATCTTTTTCGGATTCATGTCCATCACGAACCAGAAGATGGAGCTCATGTCCGACATCGAGATGCCGATGATGATCGTCACCACGACCTATGCAGGCGCGTCACCGGAGGATGTGGATAAGCTGATCACGAAGCCGATCGAGGACGGTGTATCCGTCCTGTCGGATGTGAAGGAGGTCACCTCCCGTTCCGCAGAAAACTACGGCATGACCATCATCCAGTATGAGTATGGTACGGATATGGATGAGGCCTATGATGCGCTGAAAAAGAAAATGGATGCCATCAAGTCGAAGCTTCCGGATGGCGCAGATGATCCGACCTTCCTCGAGATGAGCATGAACGGACAGCCGTCCATGTACCTCACCATCCAGAATCCGACGCAGGAAAACATGTACAACTATGTCGAGAATGACATCGCACCGGAGTTCAACAAGCTGAGCACGGTTGCGTCGGTGGATACGACCGGCGGACAGAAGCAGTACGTACAGATCCAGCTGATTCCGGAGAAGCTGAAGCAGTATCATCTTTCCATGTCGACCGTGGCACAGCTTGTCAGTGCCGCAGATTTCAGCTATCCGGCGGGTACGACCAGCGTCGGCAGCCAGGATCTTTCCGTCACCACCTCGGTCAGCTACCCGGATGTGCAGTCGCTTCAGAATATCCCGATCGTCACCGGAAACGGCAGTACGATCTACCTGAAGGACATCGCCCTCGTGCAGCTCGCACTGGAGGACAAGGCGGCCATCGGCCGTTATGATGGCAACGATACGATGATGCTGAGCATCACGAAGACCCAGGACTCCTCCGCTGTTTCCATGTCGAAGGAAGTGATGTCTGAAGTGAACGAGCTGAAGGCGAAGGACGAGAACCTCGACATCATCGTCGTACAGGATGAGGCCGATATGATCAAGAGCTCGCTCTCATCCGTTTTCCAGACCATGATTGCCGCCGTCATCATCTCGATGGTCATCATCTTCATCTTTTTCGGTGACTGGAAGGCATCCCTCATCGTCGGTACCTCCATCCCGATCTCGATCCTGACGGCCCTCATCGCGATGTGGGCGATGGGCTACTCCCTCAACATGATCACGATGTCTGCGCTGGTGCTCGGCGTCGGCATGATGGTCGATAACTCGATCGTCGTCCTGGAGGCCTGCTTCCGTGCGATGGATAAGTATGTGGCGATCGGCGTGAAGACGCGGCGCAGCGCAGCGGTCGAGGCCGTAAAGACGGTCGGAGAATCCGTTCTCGGATCGACGGTCACGACCTGCGTCGTATTCCTGCCGCTCGGCTTCATGTCTGGTCTGTCGGGACAGTTCTTCGCACCGCTCGGCTTCACCATCGTGTTCTGTATGATCGCCTCGTTGATTTCGGCGGTTTCCGTCGTACCGCTCTGCTTCGTCTTCTATAAGCCGAAGGAGAACACGAAGGCACCGGCCTATAAGGCGGTCCGCAGCATGCAGGGTGGCTATCGCCGGATCATGGAGAAGCTGCTTCGGCATAAGAAGATGGTGCTTATCTCGACCGTCGGTCTCCTGATTCTGTCCTTCCTTCTGGCATCCCAGATCCGTATGGAGATGATGCCGCAGACCGATCAGGGCCAGATCGATATCACGGTTTCGACGAAGCCAGGTCTCAACATCGAGGAGGTAGATAAGATCCTTCAGAACATCGAGGCCATGGTCGCGGCCGATCCGGACACCGAGGACTATATGGTGAGCGCCGGCAGCTCGGGCATGATGTCGATGATGAGCAGTGGCGGCAACAGTGTGACGGCGTACCTGAAGAAGGATCGCAGCATGTCCACGAAGGAAAAGGCGAACGAATGGCGGAAGACCCTCGATGGCACGAAGGACGCGGTCATCACCGTGGAGTCCTACAGTATGATGTCGACGATGTCGACTTCGAACGATACCTACTCTACGATCATTACCTCGACGAACTATGACAAGCTGAAGGAGGCCTCCGATCAGATCATTGACGAGCTTCGTCAGCGGAAGGATGTTACCGCCGTTCACTCCTCGCTCGAGAATGCGGCACCGCTCATCAAGTTCCATGTCGATCCGATCAAGGCGGCCGCCGAGGGCCTGACCCCGGTACAGGTCGGACAGCAGCTCTACAGCATGTTGTCCGGTACGAAGGCCATGACCATGCAGGTCGACGATGAGGATGTGGATGTCAAGGTCGAGTACCCGAAGGATGAGTATGACCATCTTCAGAAGGTAGAGGATATCTTCCTGAGCACGCCGACCGGCACCCAGGTACAGCTGAAGGATCTCTGTGATATTAAATTCGAGGATTCTCCGGCGACCATCGTACGTGATGATCGTAAGTATCAGCTGACCATCACGGCGGATTACACGGATCTCGCGGATAAAATGACCTCGAAGACCATCGATCAGGAGGTCATCGCGAAGTATCTCACGAACGGTATCGGCTACGCAGAGAGCTCCAGCACGAAAATGATGATGGAAGAGTTCAGCTCGCTGGGCATGGCCATCGTCATCGCGATTTTCCTGATCTGGGTGGTCATGGCGGCACAGTTTGAGTCCATGCGCTTCTCGTTCATGGTCATGACGACCCTGCCGTTTGCGCTGATCGGTTCCTTCTTCCTGCTGTGGATCGTGGATGCGACGATCTCCATGCCGTCCCTCCTCGGTTTCTTGATGCTGATCGGTACCGTCGTAAACAACGGCATCCTCTATGTCGATACCGTGAACCAGTACCGTATGGCGATGCCGCTCCAGCGTGCCCTCATCGAGGCTGGTGCGACCCGACTTCGCCCGATCCTGATGACGACCCTCACGACCGTCGTGTCCATGATTCCGATGGCAATTGGCATCGGCGACAACGGACAGATGATGCAGGGCCTCGCCCTCGTCGATGTCGGCGGTCTCACCGCCTCAACCCTCCTCGCGCTTCTGATGCTGCCGACCTACTATGCGGTCATGGATAAGCGGAAGAGAAACGTCGAGCGGGATGTTCCGGAGGCCGGCTATATGGTTGACCGTAATCCGGCCGAGTATTATCAGCAGAAAGCTGCATCGGAGTGGGAGCGCTACGGTACCCCGGACGATGATCCGACCCCGATGAACGATTCGGATATGACCGACGGATTTCCAGATTAAAAGCTGTTAGTATATGCTAACTCGTGATAAAATAGCCACGGAAACGTGACAGGATGCCTGCATTGGCAGAAACAGGCGGCGGACCGCCGGGATGTGACGGTCCGTCGAAAAGGAGAGTTCAATGAAGAAAAGCAGAAAGCAGATGACCGCCCTGACGCTCGTGCTCAGCATGGCGATGTCCGGACAGGCCCTCGCCGTGACGGGAGCAACGGTGGACTATGCGCCGGCGCAGACCTCCTATGAGCGGGAGCGGACGGCGGAGCAGTGGGCGACGCTGCGTGATGATGTGATCAGCTGGGATGAGCTGCAGGACCTCGTGCATGAGTACAATCCGACGGTGTCGGCGATGTGGCTGAACTACCGGAATAACGAGAACAGCGGCACCTATGACCTCGACTACGATGATGTGCTCGACGCCATCGAGAACACGTATTCGAATTCGCTGGGAAACGGAGACATCTCGGATGCCACGGCAGAGATGACCCGGAGTACCTCGCTCGCGGGGATCGAAACGACGATTCAGAATTCGGACCGTCAGATCGTGGAGCTCACGAATCAGAAGACCGAGCGGAACATGACGGAGGCCATCCGGCAGCAGATCATCGCGATCTATACCTCGGAGCTTACGAAGGAGCTTGATCAGCTGACGGCGGAGTATAACGAGACGAAGATCGGCGTCGCCGAGCGGAAGCTGCAGGCGGGCACTGGTACGGAGCTCGAGGTGCTGACGGCACAGAAGACGGCGAAGGATGCCGAGGCTGCGCTGCAGGCCGCGACCGCGGATGCCACGAAGGCACGGCAGACCGTGCTCGTGAACCTCGGCTGGAACTATGATGCGACACCGCAGATCTGTGCGGTGCCGGAGGTGACGGACGCGATGATTGCGGCACTCGATCTCGCCCAGGATACGCAGACGGCACTTCAGAATAATTATCAGCTGCGCATCGATCAGCGGAAGCTCGCGCTCGCCGAGAGCGACGGCACGAAGAACACGACGCAGATCACCGTGACGAACGACGAGAATCAGGTGCAGTCAAACATGACGGCCCGCTACAATGCCGTCCTGAGTGCACAGAATGAGCTTCGGAAGGCGGAGCTGAATCTTCAGAATCAGCAGACGACCCTCGGACGTGTGACCCGCAGCTACGCAGCAGGCGCGGCGAGTGCGCGTGATCTCGAGGATGCACAGTACAGTGCGGCGGCAGCAGAATATACCGTGAAGCTCGATCGCTATGCGCTTCAGAGTGCATACTTCAGCTACCTCGCCGGCCGTGACGGCCTCGCGGGCAGCAGTGCGTCCTGACGTGACGGATAAGCATGCATCTGATCGATCAGCGTGACGAGGGCGTACAGGGTACGCCGGAGTTGTATGGCTGCACAGGTCGTAAGCGTGCCTGCCACGACGATGATCGTATAAACAGGAGAGTGACGATGAAGAAGAAAAAATATATGACCGCGCTTCTGATCCTGACGCTCGGTGCCTACGGCTTAGGATCGCCTGCATTGGCCGCGACCACGACCGTCAGCCATCCGCTGTACGGTGAGAGCCACACGCTGACGGGGCAGGATGCCTCAGGGCGTCCGGACGGGATGGATGACGCCACCTGGGCAGCGCTCATGGATGATGTCATCGAGTACAGCGAGATCCCGGATCTCGTGGAGTACCGGAGCATCATCGGGCGCACGCAGACGGCGATGATCGATGGACGAGCCGACGGCATGGTGCAGATGACGAATGCGCTGTCGAGTACGATCCGTGATCTGAGAGATACCATCTCGGATCTCCGGGATCGGGCGGCAGATAGTACGAGCGCGGAGGAGAAGCAGGCGCTGCTGATGCAGGTGCAGGTGCTGGAAGGCATGATCGGTACTGCCGGCGGCACGGGTCTGGCCGGAAACCAGAACCAGACAGAAAGTGGTATTTCGACCCTTGTGACGAAGCTGAAGCAGGGACTGCACCCGACGAAGGTGGCCCTGATATCCGGCATGAACGGTGCTTTCGTGGGCTACCAGAGTCTCGTGGAGCTTCGGGAGATGTACACGGACCAGGTCGGGATGTACGAAGGGATGTATGAGCGTGCTGTGCGGCAGCAGGCTCTCGGTTCGGCGACGGCACTCGAGGTACAGCAGGCGAAGGTGAATCTCGATGGCGCGAAGCTGAGCCTCTCCGACACCGAGGAGAAGCTGCGTTCCGTGAAGGACGCCATCGCGCTGACGCTCGGATGGAATGCGGCGGATACCGCGAAGGTGACGATCGGAAAGCTTCCGGCGTATGACGCGGGCTTCATGGCCGGTCGGAACATCGAGGCGGACATCGCCGAGGCACGGCTGCATAATGTAGCCTATGGCAGTGCGATGGGGACGGTCGATAAGAACATCACCGGCTATACCGCGACGGATATCCAGCGGAGGTCGGCGGAGCAGAACCTCAATATCACGATGACGGAGCTCTATAACACGGCCGTGCAGGCGGGGACGACTGCGGAGTCGGCGCAGCTCGGCTTCCGGATCGCGGACCGTCAGAAGGACTCGGCGGAGCGTATGCTGGCGGCCGGTATGATGAGCCTCACGGATTATAAGGCCGCATCGGTGCAGTATATCGCATCGAAGATGCAGGCGGACATGTCCGCCATCAACGCCTCTGCGGCGGTGCTGAACTACCAGAACGCACTGCAGGGAATTCTGTGAGCCCTTCGCTTTCATCGTGGTATGGTGGTTTCCGATGTACCTTCGGAAGAGACACCGGGTTCCAGTCCTGACTGTAATAAATTTTTTAATGAACGATGTGCAAAATTATGCGCGCCCCGTGTGCTAGGATACGGGATGTCGGAAAGCTTGAAAAAGCGTCTCCTGTGCGGGTTTTGTGCATCGTTTTTTCTAGTCTGTCCGCAGACTAGAACTATGGTCCGCAGACAGACTATGGTCGGTATAACGACTATATTCAAAGAATAAACACTATGCTATACTTCGTGCAAAGGAAATAGTAACTCCTTGACAGAGATGGAATTTAAGCTTAAAATGATGAATTAAAAGAACATACGTTTTTATGGAGGATAGACATGGCAGCGAAGACCAGTAAGGCACCGGTTGACTATAATCAGGATCATGAGCAGAAGCTGAAGGCCCTGGATGTGGCACTCACACAGATCGAAAAGAATTTTGGTAAGGGCTCGATCATGAAGCTCGGTGAGTCCGCCGCAAATCTAAATATCGAAACCGTACCGACCGGATCCCTTTCCCTGGATATCGCGCTCGGTGCCGGCGGCTACCCGAAGGGAAGAATCATCGAAATCTATGGACCGGAGTCCTCTGGTAAGACGACGCTCGCGCTCCATGCCGTGGCCGAAGTACAGAAGCGTGGCGGGATCGCCGGCTTCGTCGATGCAGAGCATGCACTGGATCCGAAGTACGCGCAGAACATCGGCGTTGATATCGATAATCTCTATATTTCCCAGCCGGATTCCGGTGAGCAGGCACTGGAGATCGCCGAGACGATGGTGCGCTCCGGCGCGATCGATATCCTGGTCATCGACTCGGTCGCAGCCCTCGTTCCGAAGGCGGAGATCGATGGTGAGATGGGCGACAGCCACGTCGGTCTGCAGGCTCGACTCATGTCGCAGGCGCTTCGTAAGCTGACGGCGGTCATCGCGAAGTCGAACTGTATCCTGATCTTCATCAACCAGCTGCGTGAGAAGGTCGGCGTGATGTTTGGAAGCCCGGAGACGACGACCGGTGGACGGGCACTGAAGTTCTACGCCTCCGTACGACTGGATATCCGTCGGGTGGAGACCCTGAAACAGAACGGGGATGCCGCC
The DNA here is from genome assembly GCF_052064255.1 of Oribacterium sp. HCP3S3_B9. Lineage (NCBI taxonomy): Bacteria > Bacillati > Bacillota > Clostridia > Lachnospirales > Lachnospiraceae > Oribacterium > Oribacterium sp. HCP3S3_B9. The sequence continues at coordinate 59,289 of NZ_JBQHVY010000003.1, read as the reverse complement.
GGTAACCGTGTACGTGTAAAGGTGGTAAAGAACAAGATCGCCCCGCCGTTTAAGCAGGCAGAGTTCGATGTTATGTTCGGCGAGGGTATCTCGAAGGCCGGTGACGTCCTGGATCTTGCGGTCAATGAGAACATCGTCGAGAAGTCTGGAGCATGGTTCGCCTATAATGGCGAAAAGATCGGACAGGGCCGTGAGAATGCGAAGGAGTACCTCCGTCAGAATCCGGCGGTCATGGCGGAGATCGAAGGCCTCGTACGCGAGAAGTACGGCCTGCCGAAGGACGAGTTTGCTGAGGCGGCAGCTGCGGCTGCGCAGCAGATGCCGGATACAGACACGGAAGAGCAGGATGAAGTATAAAGAACGCAGATACTCTATAACCCGGGTACGTATCAGTGGGTGAGAGAAGTGCGGATGTAAGCATGATAATCATCAGCCGGATGATCCTTTTGGATGATCCGGCTGGCTTTTTCTGTATATGATAGAAAAGAGCAATCGGTTTTCACGCATGATCGGACCACGGAACGTTTTCATGTCTTCGGTCAGCTGTATGTGAAAGGAAGATGAATTGAAAAGTCTGGAAGATTTTCAGAGAGAGCATGGTGGCGGTGAGCGATATGTGCTGGATCCGGATCAGCTGAGTGAGCGGGAGAAGCTCGTGAATCGCTGCAAGGAGCGCTGCCTCTATCTCATCGAGCACGCAGAGAAGAGCGAGTCCCGTCTCCGGGAGAAGCTTCGGAAATCCGGAAAATACACAGAGGACATCATCGATGAAGCGATAAAGATGCTGAAGCGCTATGGGTACATCGATGACCGTCGTTTCGCCGAGCAGCTGATTAAAACCTATGCCGGACAGAAGTCGCTCCGGGAGATCGAGCAGAAGCTCTACCAGCGGGGCGTCGGACAGGCGGAAATCCGCGCGGCGATGGATGCCTTCCGCGCAGACGACCAGCGCGCCGGCGACGCGGAGCTTGCAGCCGTGCAGCGGGCGATTCGTAAGAAGTGTAAGGATACGGAGGCACTCGGCGTAGAGGAGAAGCGGAAGCTCTATGCCGCACTGCTCCGGAAGGGCTTCAGCTATGAGCTCGTGACGCGGGCACTGGCGCTCGATGCTGAAGAAAGCCTGTAGCTTCTTCCCCCTGCAGCCTTGACAGATGATCACAGGAAGCGTAAAAGATGGGGATGAAGCATCGGTATCGATGCGCGGACGCATACGTACGTGAGAGGCTGCATGAGAAGATGAAGAACAGGGGAGATACAACAGAATCCGAAAAAGCAACATCCGTAATGGAATCTGAAAACAGTGAATCCGGGATGCGAGAGGCGCTGGCGCGGGATCAGAGGTATGGAAAGCCGGTCGTCGTCGCCGGCATCGTGCTGATCGCGATGGAACTCTGGAAGCAGCTGACGCTGTGGCTTCTCGTGGAGGGCGGACAGTATAATGTCTGGTACTTCCCGTTTCAGCTCTGTTCCCTCCCGATGTACCTCGCCCTCCTTTATGGTATGCTGCGGAAGCGTACAGGGCGGCGTGCCTTCATCATCAAACGGGCCCTCCTGACCTTTCTGCAGGACTACGGCTTTCTCGGCGGTGCACTGGCACTGATCGTACATGAAGGCCTCCTGCATCCGGGACATCCGCTGTTGACGGCTCATGGCTTCATCTGGCATATCGTGATGCTGCTGACGGCGCTCTATATTCATGCCACTGGACTTTCGGACAGATCCTGTCGGGGATTCCGGCGTACCCTCCCGATCTTCGGCATCGCCGTCGTCCTCGCAGAGCTCATCAACATCGCACTGCATCGCTATGGCGACTGTGATATGTTCTACATTACGCCATATCATCTCAGCTCTCAGCCGGTATTTCGTTCGATCGATGCCGTCATCGGACGCCCGGTCGGGATCCTTCTGTACCTCGGCTGCGTCGTCCTCGGTGCCTTTCTCGTGCATCTCCTCTTTTCGTTACGGTCACCGTTCAGAAAGTAGGGGTCCCCGGCTTAGATTTCACCGGTCTCGTAGTACTGCGCCTTCGTTGCCGCCCGTTCGGGCCCCACTGCCTGAACGGTGACTCGTTACTGCGGAGCAGATCTGTCGTGCAAAATATAATTGCATGCCCGGGCCGCATATGCTAAGATACCGATTCGTGACGAAAAAAAGCCGGAGGGTATCATGGCAGATAAATACGATTGCTTAAAACTGGAAAACCAGCTTTGCTTCCCGCTCTATGCATGTGCGAAGGAGGTCGTACGGCACTATAAGCCGTTCCTTGATAAACTGGATCTGACCTATACGCAGTACATCGTGATGATGGTGTTATGGGAGAAGAAAAGTGTGAACGTAAAGACGCTCGGAGAGAATCTGTACCTGGATTCCGGTACATTGACCCCGCTGCTGAAGCGACTTGAAACGAAGGGACTCATCCGACGGGCCCGCTCTCACAGCGACGAGCGTGCGCTGGATGTCTCCATCACCGAGAAGGGCGAAGCGCTTCGGGAAGACGCACTCGATATTCCACAGGAAATCAACGCATGTATGCAGCTTCAGAAGGATGAGATCCATGCACTGTATACACTGCTTTATAAGACCTTGGACGGCGTTGAAGCGTCCATCGCATAGGAAACGCTATGTATGAAAAACTGTTCGCAGCCTGCTGCGGGCAGTTTTTTGTTCTTCCCCTTTTTGTTGACATGATTGTTATATTTATATAAAATTAAATGGTTGAGTTAATGTAATTTGAAAATAATTTCAAATATAAGCTGTATTATAAATAGAATTGGTCTGGGCCGGGACGGACAGTCTGCCGTTTTGACTCGTTCACATATCTGTTTGTACATTAACAACATAATAGTGAAGGAGGAACACAAAGTGACCATCGTTATCGTTGTGGCAGTGGCCGTTGTGGTGGGCCTCATCATGTTCTTCGCTGGAACAAACAAGGCAAAGAGTGACTTCGAAAAGACAGTCGGCTCCGCTGAGAAGAAATCCAGAGAGATCATCGATGATGCGATCAGAACAGCTGAGAATAAGAAGCGTGAAGCTCTTCTCGAGACGAAGGAAGAGGCGTTAAAGGCGAAAAACGATCTTGAAAAGGAGATCAAGGACCGTCGTAAGGAGGTATCCGATCTCGAGCATCGTATGCTGAAGAGAGAGGAAGCCTCTGAGAAAAAGGCTGTGGCCCTGGATCAGAAGGAACAGGAACTCCGGAAACAGCAGGATCGGATGCAGCAGAAGGAAGCCGAGATCGACGAGCTGCATAATCAGAAGGTGACGGAGCTCGAGCGTGTGTCCGGTCTCACGAGAGATCAGGCGAAGTCAGAGCTTCTGAAGTCCCTCGAAGAGGACACAAAGCACGATTATGCGAAGATGATTCGCGAGTATGATAATCAGGCGAAGGAAGAGGCCGAAAAGAGTGCCCGCAACTATATCGTGGATGCGATTCAGCGTTGTGCAGCTGATCAGGTGACCGAGTCGACCGTTTCCGTCGTGCAGCTTCCGAATGATGATATGAAGGGCCGCATCATCGGCCGTGAGGGACGTAATATCCGTACACTGGAGCAGCTGACCGGCGTAGAGCTGATCGTCGACGATACGCCGGAGGCGGTTGTTCTTTCCGGATTTGATCCGGTGCGTCGTGAGGTCGCAAGAATCGCCCTCGAGAAGCTCATCGTCGATGGACGTATCCATCCGGCGAGAATCGAAGAGGTCGTAGAGAAGGCACAGAAGGAAGTCGACGAAACCATCCGTGAGGAGGGTGATGCCGCTGTCCTCGAGGTCGGTGTACACGGCCTGAATCCAGAGCTGGTGAAGCTTCTCGGCCGTATGAAGTTCCGTACCTCCTATGGTCAGAATGCACTGCGTCACTCCGTTGAGGTCGCCCAGATTTCCGGACTCCTCGCCGAGGAGCTCGGACTCGACGTTCGTATGGCGAAGAGAGCCGGTCTGCTGCATGATATCGGTAAGGCTATCGATCATGATATGGAGGGAACGCATGTCCAGCTCGGCGTCGATCTCTGCAAGAAGTACCATGAGCCGGAGGTGGTCATCAACACCGTGGCATCCCATCATGGCGGTACCGAGCCGACATCTCTGATTGCCTGCCTCGTCGCCGCAGCCGACGCGATCTCCGCAGCCCGTCCGGGCGCACGTCGTAAGTCTCTCGAGACCTACACGAATCGTCTGAAGGAGCTCGAGGATATCACGAACTCCTACAAGGGCGTAGAGAAGTCCTTCGCTGTTCAGGCCGGACGAGAAGTACGTATCATGGTTGTCCCGGATCAGGTATCCGACGATGATATGACCATCATGGCACACGATATCGCGAAGCAGATCCAGGATCAGATGCAGTATCCTGGCGTCATCAAGGTCAACGTGATCCGCGAATCCCGCGCCGTAGACTACGCGAAGTAAACAGAATAAATCATCATATGATGTAGAGAAATCCCTGCAGGCGATGCCCTGCAGGGATTTCTTATATATTCACAGAACTGCAGGATTTTATGCGTGGTGCTGACCGATGAGCTTTCAGTCGGAAGGTTCTCCCTGAAATGAGGAGACCCCGGTGAAGCCGAAGCTCCACCGGGGCAATTATGAAAAATCTATCAATTGGAGAAAAATACCAACATTCATATCGTACAGAGGATTTTCTTTATCTAATTTTCTGTACATTGTTAATATAGTATCGAAATATGAATAAATTATGAACAAACGGTAAATGCTTTTCACTTTTCGAAATATTTTGACTGCCGCTGGAACCGTCATCTTTAGCCGCCCCTCCGGGTCCCCTGTTTGAGCAGTAAAGTAACCGCTCACCGGCCATGTCCCTTTTCGAGTACCTGCATTGAGTTGCCGTCGCATTTGTGGTAACGTATAACAAGGAAACTTAGCTTTATCTGTGAGGAGAATACATGCCGAAAAATAAAACACTGATCCCACACAACACGGAGCGTGAGGTGCTGGTCACGGGCCATCGTAACCCGGATACCGACTCCATCTGCGCTGCGATCGCATACGCAAACCTGAAAAATAAAATCACTGGCAGCAGTAAGTACATCCCTTGCCGCGCCGGCGAGCCATCCCGTGAGACCGCCTTCGTCCTCGATTACTTCGAGGTTCCGGAACCGCGGCTGATCACCACCGTAAAGACCCAGGTCTCCGATATCGAGTACCGTAAGACCCCGGGTGTAAATAAAAACATGTCCCTCAAGAAGGCATGGACCATCATGAATGAGGGCAATGTCGTCACCCTTCCGGTCGTCACGAAACGGAACGCCCTTGAAGGCGTCATCACCATCGGCGATATCGCGAAGTCCTATTTCAATGTCTATGACTCGCAGATCATCTCGAAGGCACATACGCAGTTTTCAAATATTCAGGAAACACTGGAAGCGACCGTCGTTACCGGTGATGTCAAGCGCTTCTGCACCGAGGGTAAGGTGCTGATCGCAGCCGCAAACCCGGAGATGATGTCCTACTATATCGAGAAGCACGACATCGTCCTCCTCGGAAACCGTGCGGAGAATCAGCTCTCTGCGATGGATAACGGTGCCGACTGCATCATCATCTGTGAGGGGGCCGATGTTTCTCCGACCATCAAGGCACTGGCCGAGCAGAACGGCATGATCATCATGGTCACCAGCTACGACGCCTATACCGCAGCGCGACTCATCAACCAGTCGATGCCGATCAACTACTTCATGACGGAGGATGATATTATCACCTTCACCGAGGACGATTTCGTGGATGATATCCATGACATCATGGCAAACAAACGTCACCGTGATTTCCCGGTCCTCAGTAAGGACGGTACCTACCTCGGCATGATTTCCCGCCGAAATCTCCTCGGAAATCATGGCAAGCAGGTCATCCTCGTGGATCATAACGAAGCCGGACAGGCGGTCGAGGGCATCGAATCTGCCGACATCCTCGAGATCATCGATCACCATAAGATCGGTGCCGTGCAGACCATGTCCCCAGTATACTTCCGAAACCAGCCGCTCGGCTGCTGCTCAACGATCATCACGATGATGTACCGTGAGAGCGGCGTAGAGATCGATCGAACGACGGCCGGTCTTCTGATGTCTGCGATCATCTCCGACACCCTGCTCTTCCGCTCGCCGACCTGCACGCCGAAGGACGAGAAGACCGCACGTGAGCTCGCGGAGATCGTCGGTGTCGATATCGAGAAGTACGCCTTCGATATGTTCTCCGCCGGCTCGAACCTGAAGGGAAAAACCATCAAGGAAATCTTCTACCAGGACTTCAAGCACTTCAAGGCCGGCAAGGTCGACTTCGGTGTCAGCCAGGTGACCTCCCTGAATAAGGAAGAGCTCGAAAGCATGAAGGACGAGCTGGAGGATTTCGCCCTTGAGGCGATGAAGATCGAGGGGATCGACATGAGCTTCATCATGCTGACCAACATCCTCGAGCGCAGTACCGACCTCCTGGCCATCGGAGCCGGCGCAGGTCCGCTCGTGAACAATGCCTTCGCCGTAGAATCTGTGCGGAGACCTGCACGAAGCGAAGACGGGAAGGTGCTCGATGCCTGGTCCGTCGAGCTTCCAGGTGTGGTTTCCCGTAAGAAGCAGCTTGTGCCACAGCTCACCCTTTTCGCCGAACAGCTGTAAACAGACATTCGTGCAGTCTGAAGCGGCAGTCGTGACGAATGCACCGGAGGGCAGACTTCTGGCTCCGACGAGCGGAGGCTGAAGTCCGCCCTTCAGACGTTAAAACAGAACGGAGAGGAGACACTATGAATATTACGATGATCGGAATGCCATCCAGCGGCAAGTCTACCGTCGGGGTACTGCTGGCGAAGCGACTGGGAATGAACTTCGTGGATGTCGATATCGTCATCCAGGAGAAGACGGGGAAGCTTCTGAAGGAGATCATCGCTGAAAAAGGACAGCAGGGTTTCCTGCAGGTCGAAGGCGATATCGCGGCAGGTCTCGATGTGGAGAACGCGGTCATCGCACCGGGCGGCTCCATCTGTTACGAGGATTGGGCGATGCAGCACCTCCGTTCCATCGGTAAGGTCGTCTACCTCGACATCAGTTACGATGAGATGGTACGCCGCATCGGGAACATCGTCGACCGTGGCGTCGCGATTCCGGAGGGATACACACTGAAGGACCTGTATGATGAACGCACCCGCCTCTATGAAAAGTATGCGGATATCCGCATCGACGAGCGCGGCAAAAGCCTGGGACAGGTCGTGGATGAGCTGCGCAGGATCTTCACAACACAGTATAAGGATGAACTGAAGCTGCCGAAGTAAATCTGGCAGCACAGGAAGAGCAGGAAAAAACGAGATGGCAGATAAGTATACGAAACGCCTGGTGCTGGGCATCCTTGCGCATGTAGATGCAGGAAAGACGACCCTCTCGGAGCAGATCCTCTACAGCTCCGGACGCATCCAGAAGCTGGGGCGTGTCGATAAAGGTGATGCCTACCTCGATACAGACCAGATGGAGAAGGAACGCGGTATCACCATCTTTTCGAAGATGGCGAGCTTTCAGCTTCAGGATATCGCGGTGACCCTCCTCGATACGCCGGGACATGTGGATTTTTCCGCCGAGATGGAGAAGACTCTGTCCGTGATGGATTATGCGATCCTCGTGATCAATGGTGCCGATGGTGTACAGGGACACACCGAGACCCTATGGCGTCTGCTGGAACGCTACCATGTTCCGTGTTTCGTGTTCGTAAACAAGATGGATCAGCCGGGGACGGAGAAGCCGGCCCTGATGGCGGATCTGGAAAAGCACTTCGGTATGAGCCTCGTTGATTTCAGCGAGGCCGGTCGCTATGCGATGTCCGACGCGCTGAAGGAAAATATCGCCATGTGTGACGAGCACTGCATGGAGCGCTTCCTCGAAACCGGTGACCTCGAGCCGAAGGATGTACGGAACATGATCCTCGACCGGAAGCTCTTTCCGGTATTTTTCGGTTCGGCCCTGAAGGGCGATGGCGTGGAGGCACTGCTCCAGGGGATGTACCAGCTGATCGAAATTCCGCTCTATCCGACGAGCTTCGGGGCCCGCGTGTTTAAGATCGGACGGGATGCGCAGGGCCATCGCCTTTCCTATATGAAGATTACCGGTGGCGAGCTGAAGGTGCGTACCGAGCTTCTGCCGGGCGAGAAGGTGCCGGAGCTTCGGTTCTACAGCGGTGTGAAGTATACCACTGCGGATACGGCGGAAGCCGGATCTGTCGTGGCGATCCCGGATCTTCCGGGACTGAAGACCGGCGACAGCCTTGGCTGTGAGCCGGCAGGACGTGACCCGAGTCTGCGCCCGGTGCTGGACTATCAGCTCGTATCCGAAGATGTGGATGCGCTGGAGCTCTATCGGAAGCTGCAGTCGCTCGCCGACGAATTCCCGGAGCTCCATATCCGCTGGGACAGTGCGCAGAAGGAGATTCACATTCATCTCATGGGTGAGGTCCAGACCGAGATCCTGAAGCGTATGGTGAAGGAACGCTATGGTATCGAGATCGGATTTTCGGCCGGTCGCATCCTGTACCAGGAAACGATTGCAGGACCGGTCGAGGGTGTGGGCCATTTCGAGCCGCTTCGACACTATGCCGAGGTGCATCTTCTGCTGGAGCCGCTCCCGCGTGGCAGCGGTCTTCAGTTCCGAACCGACTGCTCCACCGATGCGCTGGCCATCAACTGGCAGCGTCTCGTACTGACCCATCTCAAGGAGCGGGAGCATATCGGTGTACTCACCGGCAGCCCGGTCACCGATCTTCGTTTCACACTCGTGGCCGGACGGGCCAGCAACAAGCATACCGAGGGCGGCGATTTCCGTGAGGCGACCTACCGTGCGGTGCGCCAGGGACTCCGGAAGGCGGAGAACATCCTGCTGGAGCCGTACTATGCCTTCACGCTCGACATTCCGACCGACTATATCGGCCGTGCGATGACGGATCTCTCGAATATGAATGCACACTTCGGCTCTCCGGAGATGAAGGGGGAGCGGGCAGTGCTCGAGGGTACCGCACCGGTCGTTCGGATGCGGAACTACCATCAGGAGCTGATGGCCTACACGAAGGGTCTGGGTAGTCTCTCTCTGCGCTTCAGCGGTTACGACCGCTGTCATAATCCGGAGGAGGTAATCCTTGCCCGGGGCTATGACCCGGATCAGGATATCCTGAATCCATGCTCCTCCGTTTTCTGTGCGCATGGTACCGGCTTCATCGTGCCGTTTGACGAGGTGGAGAGCTACATGCATGTCGAGTCGCCGCTCGAGCTGGAGGGCCCGGTGGAGAAGCGCGACTTCGAAGCGGATGCCCTGCGCCTCGAGCGTATGCATGAGGGCAAGAAGGACGAGGGCTACAAGAGCGGCGGTCATTACATCGCGGATCAGGAGCTCGAGGATATCTTCGTGCGTACCTACGGACCGATCAAAAACCGGGCGAAGGACATGAATATCGCGAGTGCCCGCACCATTCGTGCACGGGAAAAGGAAGAAAATCTCGCAGAGAACCGCCGGACGAAGAAACCGCTGGTGAAGAAAAAGAATTATCTGCTCGTGGATGGCTATAACATCGTATTTGCCTGGGAGGAGCTGAAGGCACTGGCCGCGGTGAATCTCGATGCTGCGCGTGGAAAGCTCCTCGATATCCTGTCGAACTATGCCGGCTACACCGGCGTCGAGCTGATCGTCGTGTTCGATGCCTATCGTGTGGCAGGGCATGTCGTAGAGCAGACGAAGTACCATAATATCTACGTGGTCTTCACGCGGGAAGCGATGACGGCCGACGAGTACATCGAGGAGGAGACCCACGAGCTCTCGAAGCAGTATAACGTCACCGTGGCGACCTCAGATAAGGTAGTGCAGGTCATCACCTGGGGAAGTGGTGCCGTCCTGTGGTCCGCCCAGGACCTGCTTCGCGAGGTGCAGCGCTGTGAAGGAGAGATCCGAAAGGAGTGGCATGTTTAAACGTCAGTGGTGGCGTATGTCCATCGACCGGAAGGTGCAGAGCTTTGCGGCTGTGATCGTATTCATCATACTGGTCTCGGCCGGCTTCGCCATGTTCACGATGAACTATTCTCTCCGAGACTACGGTCAGCTCCTCGATGAAAACCGCGCCTGCCAGTCCTTTATGAAAGCGATGGAAGAGGAGGGCCTTGCCTTCGACGGCTATGTTTCTGCCGGTACCGAAACGGCACGGGATATGCTCGAGAAGGCGATTCACCGTACGGAACGCTCGATCGAAGCGCTTCCGTTTGATTATGAAATCATCGGAGCGGAACGTTATGCCCGTACCTGGAATATCCGGAATGCGTATCAGCAGTTTGCGGCGCTCCGTGATGAGATGCTGTCTGAAAGTACGAACCGGACCGATTTCCTGAAACGTCTCAATGAATACAATCAGCGGGAGGATTACCTCGAGCAGTATTCCCGCCGGCTGCTGCAGCTGACCGTAGAGGCTGGCTCGAGTGCGTATACCGAGAAGCTCCCGCTCTTCCGGGTGCTGCCGTTTATTTTTATCAACTTCACCCTGATTATGCTCGTCATCGTCGTGGAGATGGGAAACGTGATGAAGGAATCCATCGCGAAGCCGGTTCGGGAGCTCAGCCAGGAGGCGCAGCGCATCGCTCGTTCCGATTTCTCTGGAGAGGATATCCATGTAGAAAACCGGGACGATCTCGGTGAGCTCGTGTCGATCTTTAACGATATGAAGCATGCGATGGAGGAGAATATCCAGACGATTCAGGAAAACCATCGGATGACAGAGCTGCTGCAGCAGGAGAAGCTCGAGAACAGCGAGATGGAGAAACGGCTCAATGCCAATCGGCTCGAGCTGCTGAAGAGTCAGATCAACCCGCATTTTCTCTTTAATACACTGAATATGATCGGCTCCATGGCGGATCTCGAGGATGCCCCGACGACCGAGAAGATGACGCAGTCGCTTGCACAGCTCTTCCGGTATAATCTGAACACACGCGAGCAGATCGTGCCGATCGACATGGAACTCCGCATCGCTGAAAACTATATGTATCTTCAGAAGATGCGTTTCGGAAGTCGCATACAGTATCAGGTGAACACGCCGGAAGACGTCAGCCATATTCGTATTCCGTCCTTTACGATGCAGCCGCTGGTGGAAAATGCCATCGTACACGGTCTGTCGAAGAAGGAGCAGGGCGGTACAGTCTCGGTTACCGTGACCGAGGATCCGACGAGCGAGATCGTCACCCTCCTGATCGAGGACGACGGACTGGGCATCGCGGAAGAGCGGCTGTCTGCGCTGAACGCCCGCATGCATAACCCGGAGGAAAATAAGACGGCGCGGATCGGCATCGGTCTCGGCAATATCTATCGCCGGATTCGTACACTCTATCCGGAGGGTGGCGATCTCCGCATTGACGCAAAGGAAGGCGTCGGTACACGCATCACACTGACGATCCCACAGGAACGGGAGGGAGCGGAACCGCGTCCGGCGCTGGAGGGGGTCTGACCCCATAAACTTCGGCTTTAGATTTTGTTTAGAAAAATTTTATGGGGTCAGACCCCCTTACGAAATTCTTAAGACGAACGGGAGCAGATCCCGTCAGGTTTCAGTTTATATGGAGGAAAGGAGCTTGGTATGTACAGAATCCTGGTGGCAGATGATGAGGCCATCGAGCGGAAGGTACTGTTGAAAAAGCTGCGCCAGAAGTTCGGTGAGGAATCGGCGGTATTTTATGAGGCGGAGAACGGACGCGAGGTACTGAAGCTGTATGAGGAAAAGGGGGCGGATATCCTGCTGCTGGACATCGAGATGCCCGGTATCACGGGACTGGAGGCAGCGGAGCAGATCCGGCAGAAGGACCGGAACTGTGCCATCCTCTTTCTGACCGCCTTTAACGAGTTTGACTATGCGCGGAAGGCGATTTCCGTGCATGCGCTCGATTATCTTCTGAAGCCGTATGATGAGACGGAGCTGTTTCTCTCGATTGATTCGGCGATGCACTATGTCGATCAGGTGAAGGCGGGTCAGCTTCAGCCGCTGCCACAGGTGGAGACGGAAGCAGCGGCAGGTGGATCCTCCGGAGTGGAAACGCCGGGGGAGGGCGAAGCAGACCACGCGCAGGAAGAGAGTGGTGAGGACCGGATCGTATCCCGCATGCGCCGCTACGTGGAGGCGCATTATATGGAGGACGTTTCCGTGCTCGATATCGCAAGTGCCTTCGGCTACAGCGAGGCGTACTTCTGTAAGCTCTTCAAGCAGAACTTCGGAAAGAATTTCGTGACCTATCTGACAGAGTACAGGGTAGAGCTCGCGAAGAAGGCACTCGCTGAGCTTTCCTGCAACGTAAAGGAAGTCGGCCAGCGGGTCGGCTATGCGGACAGTAATTATTTCACGAAGGTGTTCCGCCGGATCACCGGCATGAGCCCATCTGAGTATCGAAATCAGCTGGGCTGATTGTTCATAAAAACGTCATAATGGTGAGAGAAGCCATAATCTGTTGTGAGTATCGCACAGATTATGGTTTCTTGTTTTGTGTACTTTGATAAAAGTGAATAACAAATGTGAACAAAATGTTAAAATAGTACGGCAAATGTCAGAATTTTCCTCTGTTTCCACGCAGGATTGTTCTTTATAATGTGCTTGTGTGTGAAAGACATCCGCAGAGTGTGGATGTCAAAATTATACAAAATGGAGGATATCTATTATGAAGAAGAGAATCTTAAGTGGCGTTCTCGCCGCAACCATGGTTGCATCCCTTGCAGCCTGTGGCTCATCCAAGCCGGCTGAGACCACTGCAGCAGCTACCACTGCAGCAGCAACCGAGGCAGCTACTGAGGCCGCAGCTGAGGAGACCACTGCAGCAGCAGAGGAGAAGACGACCGAGGCCGCAGCAGCAGACGGTGAGTACACTGTAAACGAGGCTGCAGCAGCTGATCCGGCGGTTACCCTGACCATGGCTGAGGTTAACCCGCTCGAGGGTACTATCTGCGGACAGATGGATACCAAGTTCAAGGAGGCTGTTGAGGCAATCTCCGGTGGTTCCATCACCATCGACCTTCAGGCATCCGGCGTACTCGGCGCAGAGCAGGACGTTCTTGACTCTATGCTCGGCGGTGGCGGAGACATCGATATGTCCCGTATCTCTGCATTCGCTCTGACTTCCTACGGCGCATCCAAGTCCGTTCTTCTTTCTCTCCCGTACGTTTTCGAGTCCAGAGAGCATTTCTGGAACTTCGTACACAGCGATCTCGGTGCAGAGATTCTGAACGAGTCTGAGGAGGCTGGTGTTGGTATCAAGGGTCTCTTCTACGGCGAGGAGGGCTTCAGACACTTCTTTACAGTTGAGAGCAAGCCGGTTTCTACCGTTGCTGATCTTAAGAACATGAAGATCCGTGTTTCCAATGACCCGATCATGCAGAAGATGGTTTCTTCTCTCGGTGCAAACCCTGCATCTGTTTCCATGACCGAGCTTTACTCCGCACTTCAGACAAACACCGTTGATGGTGCTGGTCAGCCGATCGCAAACTACGCTTCCAACCGTTTCGACGAGGTTGGTCCAAACCTTACACTGGATGGTCACACACTGGGTGCAATCGAGGTTGTTATCTCTGATGAGTCCTGGAACAACAAGCTGACCGACAACCAGAGAGACGTTATCACCGAGGCTTCCAAGATCGCTTCTGATTACTGCCAGAAGATCGCTGCTGAGACTGAGGATAAGGTTCTCGAGGAGCTCAAGGGTCGTGGCTGCAACGTCATCGAGATCGCTGACAAGTCCGAGTGGGAGGCTGCATGCGCACCGATCACCGAGGAGTATGCTACCGGCGAGCTTAAGGATGTGCTTGATCAGATCAAGGCACTTGCTTAATCTGTAAAAAATTAACCAAACGTCATTTTCGAATGACATGTAGTGAGGTGCTCACGGCGTGTCCGTGAGCACCTCATAGTTTTAGAAGGGGGATTCTATGCTTGACGCTTTAAAAAAGTTTGAGCCAATCTATGATTGGGTTTACAAAATCGTCATGGTGCTCTGTAAGCTGCTTCTCGTGGCTGATATCCTCATCATGACCTGGGTTGTACTGGGACGTTACCTCACCTTCTTACCGGCGCCAGGCTGGGGCGAGGAGACGATCCTGACACTGATGGCCTATATGTCCGTGCTTTCTGCGGCACTGGCTATCCGTCGTAATGCGCATATTCGTATGACGACCTTCGATCGTTATCTTCCGACGGGGCTTCTGAAGGCCTTGGATCTTCTCGATGATATCGCTGTCATGGTACTTGCGTTCATCATGCTGATCGTCGGTTGGAAGTATGCAAACGGCATCGGTGCGAAGGGTTCCTTCATCTCCATGCCATGGCTCAGTAAGAAGTGGATGTATTTCCCGATTCCGCTGGCCGGCTTCGCGATGATCTTCTTCGAGCTGGAGCGCTTAGTGATCGATATCGAGCACATTCTGGATAAGAATTATAAGCCGGATGACGGCATGCATTTTGATACACCGGATGAAAAGGAGGCGAAATAATTATGGCAAATACAACCGCTATTGCAGTTCTCCTGATTACATTCTTCGCATTGGTTTTCCTTAGAGTGCCGATTGCGTACTCTGTAGCACTTTCATCGGTCTGCTGCCTGATGTATCAGGGACTTCCGCTGAACACCGTTGCACAGCAGATGGTAAAGGGTATTTCATCTTTCTCCCTGATGGCCGTTCCGTTCTTCATCACCATGGGTGTATACATGGGAACCGGTGGTATCTCTGAGAAGCTGCTGGATCTGGCAGACGCCTTCGTCGGCTGGATGACCGGTGGTCTCGCCATGGTAAACATCCTGGCATCCTACTTCTTCGGTGGTATCTCCGGATCCGCTTCTGCAGATACCGCATCCCTCGGCTCTCTTGAGATCCCGATGATGGTAAACCGTGGTTATGATGTTGACTTTGCGACGGCTGTTACCATCGCATCCTCTGTTGAGGGTATGCTGGTTCCGCCATCCCACAATATGGTTATTTACGCGACCACGGCAGGTGGTATCTCCATCGGTTCGCTCTTCCTCGCAGGTTACCTTCCAGGCGTTGTTCTCGCAGGTTCCCTGATGATCGGTTCCTACATCATCTCGAAGAAGAGACACTATCCGAAGGGTGAGCCGTTCTCACTGAAGAGACTGGGACGCAGCCTCGCAACCTCCATCTGGGCACTGCTGTGCATCCTGATCGTCGTCGTCGGTGTCGTAGCCGGCGTGTTCACAGCGACGGAGTCTGCTGCGATCGCCGTTATCTACTCACTGCTTGTATCGATTTACGTTTATAAGGGTATCACCTGGAAGCAGGCATGGGCGTGCCTCGACAGCTGTGTAGAGACCCTTGGTATCGTGCTGATCCTTATCTCTACCTCCTCGATCTTCGGCTACTGCCTGACCAGACTCCATGTTCCGGATCTCGCAGCAAACCTGATCACCGGTGTTTCGAACAACCCGGTTGTCATCGCACTGCTCGTGAACCTCATCCTTCTGATCCTCGGCTGCATCATGGATATGGCGCCGATCATCCTGATTTCGACCCCGATCCTTCTTCCGATCGTTATGTCCATCGGTATGGATCCGGTTCAGTATGGTATCATCCTCGTTCTCAACTGTGGTATCGGTCTTCTGACACCGCCGGTTGGCTCGGTTCTCTTTATCGGTGCAGCGATTGCGAAGCGTCCGATGGAGAAGATCGTCGTAGCGATGCTTCCGTTCTATGTAATGATGGTTGTCGCACTCATGATGATCACCTTCATTCCGAACATCTCCCTCCTCATTCCGAAGCTCTTCGGATATGTACAGCAGGGTACCGGTGTTCTTTCCATGATCGGCAAGCTGTAAGCAGCGTGTCTACATGTGAATTTATGCGATTAAAAAGCGCGGCGGTTGAATCCGCCGTGCTTTTTTTATAAGATGGATGCAAACAGGAAGAGAGGTGCATGCATGCGTTATCATTTTAAATACAGAAACGGCGTGAAGGAGATGTGGGAGCTCGCGATGATCTATCAGTACAGCTCGCTGGTTGGCGTGGTCAATGTCGTCTTTACCTTCGCGATGGCGGTCCTCGCGGGTGCCAGCTACGGAAATCACTGGATGGGCTGGCTCATCGTTTCAGCGATCGGTACAGTTTATTTCCCGCTCATTCAGCCGCTTATCGTTTATGTTCGATGCAGAAAAAATGCAGTGAAGATCCAGGAGGATACAGAGCTTGCATTTTCGGAGGAGCATATCTATATCACCGTAGGGGAGCAGCACCAGACACTGACATGGAAGGAAATCTATGCGGTTCGTCGCTTTCTGAATCTGACGGTACTGTACACTGGACGTGGACACGGACTGGTGATTCCGGGCTATGCCTTTCAGAGTAAAGAAGAAAGCAAATCCTTCCTGCAGTTTGCAGAGGCAAGTGCAGTGAAGGCTCATCCGGCGAAAAAGACGAAGTGACGGTAGACAGTGAAAAGACGCAGTGACATGAAGAGACAGACGATTTTTTCTTTCAGAGGACGCAGAAAGTGCCTGCTGTTGAGTCTTGGCGGCGTCGTTCTGCTGAGTCAGCTGCCTGGATGCAGTACGGCAGCGGCCGATGCGTCGAAGAAGGCGAGCTCGCAGAGTACAGGCGGTGCCGGTGTGGCGTCGACAGCGAGTGCGGATGCTGCGGGGATCACAGACGCGCAGACGAATCAGTCGCAGACATCACAGGAGAGGCAGAGAAAGGTCCCGGAATATGTGTTCAGCTATGCCGATAACCAGACGGGCAATTATCCGACCGTCCAGGCAGCACGCCGCTTTGCAGACCAGGTGAATCAGGAAACCGATGGCCGCATCGAGATACGTGTATATCCGAACGCAGAGCTCGGGGATGAGGATTCTACGGTACGACAGGTATCCTATGGTGGCATCGATTTCTGTCGTTGTTCGCTCTCGAATCTGCCGGACTATAGTGAAGAAACGCTCGTACTGCAGCTGCCCTATCTATATGAGGACCGAGACCATATGTGGCGGGTACTGGATGGGGAGATCGGTGCACAGGTGAAGGACAGCTTCCAGGGAAGCGGTATGGTTGCACTTTCCTGGTTTGATGCCGGCGTTCGTAATTTCTATACGACGGATGAAGCGATCCACTGCCTCGAGGACATGCAGGGGATGAAGATCCGTGTCCAGCAGGCAGAACTCGCAGAAGATATGGTCGAGGCGCTGGGGGCGGAAGCCGTGCCGATCGTCTACGAAGCCGTCAAGGATGCGCTGCAGACCGGTGAGATCGATGGCGCGGAAAATAACTGGGCGTCCTACGAGGCGATGCAGCATGACGAAATCGCCCGGTACTATACCGTGGATGAGCATATGCGCGTTCCGGAGCTGATGCTCGTCAGCAGTGCGACCTGGGAGCAGCTTTCCGCGGAGGATCAGGCGACGATTCAGCGCTGTGCGGACGCGGCCGGCCTCTATGAGCGTGAGCTCTGGACGGCACGTGAAACGAGTGCACGGGAGAAGTGTCTTCGGGAGGGCACCGTCGAAATCGTGCTGCCAGAGCGGGAAAAGAAGCGCTTCCGGGATGCGGTTTCTCCTCTTTACAAAAAGTACTGCGGGGATTATGCTGAACTCGTTGAAAAAATCAATGAAATAAGAGATTGATAAGAAGGTAGAGAATATATGTATCAGATTCAGTTTGATAAGCCTGTACACGTTCATTTCATCGGTATCGGCGGTATTTCCATGAGCGGTCTCGCCGAGATCCTGCTCTCACGGAAGTTTCCGGTGTCCGGCTCCGACAGCCATGAGTCAGCATTGACCGACCAGCTGGCAGCGCAGGGCGCGGTGGTCCACTATCCGCAGATTGCAGAAAACATCACAGATGACATCGACGTCGTCGTCTATACGGCGGCGATTCACCCGGATAACCCGGAGTTCAGAGCCGCACAGGAGAAGAATCTCCCGATGCTGACCCGGGCCCAGCTCCTCGGTGAGATCATGCGGAACTATAAGGAGGCGATCAATGTCTCGGGCACCCATGGAAAGACGACCACGACCTCGATGATCACGGAGATCCTGCTCGAGGCGCATAAGGATCCGACCGTTTCTGTCGGCGGCATGCTGAAGGACATCGGTGGAAACATCCGCGTCGGTGGACAGGAGACCTTCGTCGTGGAGGCCTGTGAGTACACGAACTCGTTTCTCAGCTTCTTCCCGACCATCGAGGTCATCCTGAATGTCGAAGCCGATCACCTCGACTTTTTTAAGGACATCGATGATATTCGTCACAGCTTTAAGCTCTTCGCAGAGAAGCTGCCGGAGGATGGCCTGCTGGTGATCAATAAGGACATCAAGCACAGTGAGTATTTCACGCAGGCGCTGAAGTGCCGGGTAGTCACCTTCGGACACGAGAAGGATGCAGACTATACGGCAAACTTCATCAGCTACGATAAGTTCGCACACCCGAGCTATACCCTTTTCTATAAGGGCGAAGAGCTGGCACAGGTGGAGCTCGGCGTCACCGGCGAGCATAATATCTATAATTCATTGGCAGCAGTTGCGGTCGCACGCTCCCTCGATATCCCGATGGAGGTGATTCTGCGCGGCCTGAAGCGCTTCACCGGCACAGACCGCCGCTTCCAGAAGAAGGGCAGTGTGAACGGCTTCACCATCATCGATGACTATGCGCATCATCCACAGGAGATCGCAGCGACCATCGAGGCGGCGAAGAAGTATCCGCACCGGAAGCTCTGGATCGTATTCCAGCCGCATACCTACAGTCGTACGGCGGCGCTGCTGGATGATTTTGCAGGCGCGCTGAGCCAGGCGGATGAGATCGTGCTGGCGGACATCTATGCGGCACGAGAGAAGAACACCATCGGCATCAGCTCCGATGATCTGCGGAAGCATATGCTCGAGCAGAATACAAATGTATATTACATTCCGAAGTTTGAAGACATCGAGGACTTCCTCCTGCAGCATGTAGAGGAGGGGGATGTCCTGATTACGATGGGCGCGGGCGACATCTATAAGGTCGGCGACGACCTGCTGAAGCAGCCGGGTGCCATCGTGGAAGAAGCCTGATCAGACGAGGCCAGAACCCCTTACGCGGGTTCTGGCCTCATTTTGTATTACGAATCCCGCCGGGCCACCTGCCAGATCCGACTGAAAATGTAAGCGTTTACCAAAAAGAAATAAGTTTTCATCAACAGATATTAATGGAAATCCACCGCTATGCTGTGGATAAACACCGGATTGTACTATTTAAATACAATCCGCTGCCGCTCTTGACATCGATTTTACGCGCTTTTACACATTGCAATAAAATTGTAAACAATTTAGAATCGAGATGTAGGTCTTGACTTTTCAGCTGTGAACATTATCCACCGCGATGTGGATAACTTAGGTGGATAAAGTTGTGGACTGGATCGGTTGAAGAGCTTTGCACCCTGTGTTATCATCATTTCACCGAAGCAAACGGTGGTTCTGCCACCGGGCATTGCGGTGGGCGCGTACCCTGAGAACGACGTCTGCGTGATCGATTTTGCATCGGATTTTTTTAACTGTAGATTTCCGTATCACGGAATGTAGATAGAACCGGGTAGTTGAGATGGGCACAAATATTGTTGATAACCTTGCGGTACATGCGACCTGTATTTCGAACGATTTTCTGGATAAGTATCTGGGATCGGCGAACGGGGATTATATAAAAGTATATCTTCTGATGCTTCGGCATAAGGGAGAGCAGTTTACGGTGACGGATGCAGCGGATGCACTGAACCTGACCGACGGTGATATCGAGCGTGCCGTGCGCTACTGGGAGAAGCAGGGCGTTTTTAAGGCGGGGACCGATGCCCTCGTTCGCGAGGAGCTCCGCGAGACCTGCGATATGGAGGCGGAAGCAGAGGCGCAGAGCGCTGCGGCGGCTGTTTCGACCGCGATTCCGGCACAGGCGATGGAGCAGGCCGAGCAGAAGCTCGAGAAGCTTTCCGGTACCGTCGATGATGTGTTCGATGACGAGGAGTTCGCCGGTATTCTGTTTGTGGCGAAGCATGTGCTGCCGACACTTCCGAGCATCCGTCAGGTGGAGACGCTTCAGTATATGTATAAAGATCTCCACATGCAGGCAGATGTCATCGAGTATCTGCTTGAGTACTGTGCGAGCATCAAGAAGACGACCAGCAAGTATCTGCAGGCTGTCGCGATCAACTGGCACGAGCAGGGCATCGTCACGCTGGCACAGGCACGGGAGCTGATCAGGTCCTTCGAAGAGAAGAAGACGAAAAAGAAGACCCGTGGTTCCAGCTCCAGAAACAACAAGTTCCTTAACATAGAAAAGTCAGAAATCGATTATGACAGCATCGCACAGAAGCGTGTGCTGGACAGGATGAAGAATGGCACTCACGAATGCACAGTATAATCAAATCATGCACGTCTATGACGTCCGTCGGATGAAGGATGCGCTGCATCTCGAGGCACGGAAAAAGGACGCGTATCAGAAGCTTCCGGAGCTGAAGGCTCTGGAGGCTTCTGTGCGCGCAGAGGCGGGGCGCACGCTCCAGCTGATGCGCGAGGGACAGAAGGAGGAGCTTCGGAACCTGAAGGACCATATCCGCGCCATCGGCGAGGAGAAGAAGGATCTGCTCGTGCGAAACGGCTTCCCGGCAGACTATCTCGAGATGCAGTATACCTGTCCGGACTGCCAGGATACCGGCTTCATCGGTGGGGAGAAGTGTCACTGCTTCAAAAAGATGCAGATGCAGTTTATCTATCAGCAGTCCCATCTTGGGCGTATCGTACGAACACAGAACTTCGATCACTTCGATCTCACACGCTTCGATGATCGGGAGCTGATCGATGGTGCGGGCGGAAAGACGAACCGTCAGTATATGGCGGAGGTCCGGAATCTGCTGCTGGACTGGACGCAGAACTTCGATGAGCGGCACGGCAACGTGATCCTGATGGGAAATCCGGGTACCGGAAAGACCTTCCTCATCAACTGTGTGGCGAAGGCGCTGATGGACAGCTACCATTCGGTGATCTACTTCACCAGCACGGATCTCTTCGACAGCTTTTCGAGAGCGCTCCGGCATGATGTGGAGGAGCAGGAGGAAACAGAGGATGCGATCCTGAACTGCGATCTCCTCGTGATCGACGATCTCGGTACGGAGATGAACAACAGCTATACGACCTCGCGTCTCTTTTATGTGCTGAATCAGCGGATGGTACTGCACAAGTCCGTGATGATTTCGACGAATCTGAACTTCCGGGCGATGCAGGACCGTTATTCTGATCGTATCGTCTCCCGTATCATGGCGGAGTACGACTACATCCCGCTCTACGGAGTGGACCAGAGGCTGCGCTGAGCCGAAAGCCCATAGGCCTCTGGGATAGGTGGAAAAGCTACCGCCCACCGGGTCCTCTGTCTGTACTGTTATGGAAAAAGCTGTAGTTATAGAATGTATGGTAAAAAGATGTTGACAGTCATGACTGTTTACATATATAAAGAAGGTTGATTTGAGATTGGAACGTTTCTAAGGAGGAGAGAGAATGTCAGATTCCAGAACTTCAGAGTTTATTGAGCGTATCCCGGTGGGACCACTGGCGCTGATGCCGCTCGATTCGATCCAGCCACTGGGCCAGAAGGTCGATGAGTATCTTTCTACATGGCGTACCCAGCGTGAGAGTGATCACAAGGAGACCATCGCGTTCAACGGTTACCAGAAGGACAGCTATATCGTACAGGCGAAGGTGTCCCGCTTCGGCTCCGGTGAGGCGAAGGCGAACATCCTCGAGACCGTACGTGGCGTGGATCTGTATCTGATGGTTGACGTCATGAACTATGCACAGACCTACAGCCTGTTCGGCCAGGTGAACCACATGTCCCCGGATGATCACTACAGTGATCTGAAGCGCGTCATCGCAGCGACGACCGGCAAGGCGAAGCGCATCAATGTCATCATGCCGTTCATGTATGAGTCCCGCCAGCACAAGCGTACCGGACGTGAGTCCCTCGACTGCGCGATGATGCTCCAGGAGCTTCATGCGATGGGCGTGGAGAACTTCATCACTTTCGATGCACATGATCCACGTGTCATGAATGCGATCCCGCAGGACAGCTTTGACAACATCTCCTGCTCCTACCAGTTCATCAAGGCGATCCTCGCACATGTAGAGGACCTCGATATCGATAAGAACCACATGATGATCATCTCTCCGGATGAGGGTGGTATGAGCCGTGCGATCTACTACGCAAACGTGCTCGGCATCGACATGGGTATGTTCTATAAGAGACGTGACTACTCAAAGGTAGTCAACGGCCGTAATCCGATCGTGGCCCATGAGTTCCTCGGTGCAGATGTAGAGGGGAAGGATGTATTTATCATCGACGATATGATCTCCTCCGGTGAGTCCCTCATCGATACGGCCAAGGAGCTGAAGGAGCGTAAGGCGAGACGTGTCTTCGCATGCTGCACCTTCGGTCTCTTCACCTCCGGCTTCAACAAGTTCGACCAGGCGTACGCAAACGGCACCTTAAACGGTGTCTTCACCACGAACCTGATCTACCAGCAGCCGGAGCTTCTGACGAAGCCGTGGTACATCAGCGTCGATATGGCGAAGTACATCGCCCTCATCATCGACAACCTGAATCATGATATGTCGATCTCCTCGATCCTGGATTCCAGCCAGAAAATCAACGATAAGGTCGCTGCCTACAGAGCACATCGCGAGCAGATGACCCAGCAGATGGAGCTTCCACTGTAAATCGCATGGATTGTGCCGTGTTCGGACGTGATACTGAACCAACTGCCCGGAGATGGCGGTGTGTATCAAAAGACGTTCCGATCCACAGGATCCGCTGACCGATATATGGATCGATATACGAAAGAGTCGCCGTTGCAGGCGGCTCTTTTTCTATGTAAAATAAAGGCTATGAATCCGACACAAGAAAACAGATTTCGAAATAAAATAAACTGGTACGTCTTCCTGATGTCCCTGCTCGTCGTCCTGATTCACAGCGTAAACCTCGCGATCGACAACACGACGCTCAGCTCGATGATCCTGACCGCAGACCATACCGGTGCAGAGCTTGCCGGCATCACCGGCGTCGCCGGCCACGTCGAGCACCTTCTGTCGAACGCCCTCGGGCAGATGGCGGTGCCGGGCTTCTTTCTGATCTCCGGCTACCTCTTCTTCCGGACACTGCATGGCTTCCGGGATATCGGGCGGAAGTGGCAGGAGCGGGTCTGGTCGCTGCTCGTACCCTATGGCGCATGGAATGTGCTCTGGTATCTCGCTTACGTGCTGACCGGCCGTCGGCACTTCTCCCTCACGGCGATGAGTGAGGCTGCTGCGAACCACAGCTGTAATCCGACCTTCTGGTATATGTACCAGCTGATGCTGCTGACGCTCCTCGCGCCTCTTCTCTACCTGCTGCTCCGGAACGCGTTCGTTATGCTTCTGTCACTTCTCCTGCTCGCCACCGCGATCGGTGCAGGCGCCACGCTCCCGCTGGTCAATGCAGACGCCCTCATCTATTATGGCGTCGGCGCCCTGTTCGCCTGTCATGGACGGGGGCTGTTCGAAGGCGCCGCAGCGGACGCCCGGCTTCTCCGGAAGGCGATGCCTGGAAAGGTGAAAGGGGAGGCGGAGATCGTCGTCCTGCCGGTGGCAGCGAACGCCCGTCAGCGTCGCAGCTCCATGGAGAGAGGGTGCCGCATCGCCGGCATTGGCCTCCTGCTGCTAGCATGGCTGCTGCAGATCCTGACCCCGGCGAAGCTGATGAGCTTCGTGTTCTATGATGGGAGCGGCATCGCGCGGATGTCGATGCCGGCCTACCTGATGAGCGGAGGGGCACTGGCGCGCTGGATCGGAAAGTGCCTTCAGCAGCTTCCACTGTTTGTGCTTTCACTGTCCGGGAGTGGTCCGCAGGCGCTCGTCGCCATCGTGCGACGACTGCTGCTCGTGCTCGGCGTCTGGTTCGTCCTGCCCGGAGACCGTCTGCCGGAAGCGAAACCCTATATGAAAAACAGCTTCTTTCTGTACGCAGTGCATTATCCGATTGCGCGCGCACAGTATTATATGATACAGTACTTGGGCATTCCGTACGACGGATGGGGAGAAGCGGTGCGCCTCGCGCTGTACCTGCTGACCCCGGTGGTCGCTGTCGCGGCCGCGTATGGGCTGAAGCGTGTACTGAAACGGTACCTGCCGCTGCAGTGGAAAATTCTCAGCGGAGGACGATAGGAGTTCTATGTTTATTGCAGATCATTGGAAAGATTATGAGGTTATCGACACATCAAACGGCGACAAGCTGGAGCGCTGGGGGAAGTATATCCTCCGTCGCCCGGATCCACAGGTTATCTGGCAGACACCCTTCCGGAATCCGTACTGGAAGAAGCTGAACGGCCACTATCATCGCTCGAACAAGGGCGGCGGCGAGTGGGAGTTCTTCGATCTTCCGAAGCAGTGGAAGATTTCCTACGTGCTCGGTGGCGCGGATGCGGCCGCCTCGACCCTGAAGCCGGACGTGCGTGCGACCTACTGCCCGACGGCACCGGTCTATGCACAGCTCGAGAAGCTTCCTATAGAAAAACGCACCCTGACCTTCCACCTGAAGCCGTTTACGTTTAAGCATACCGGTCTCTTCCCGGAGCAGGCGGCGAACTGGGACTGGTTCGCGGATCGTATCCTCGGGGAAGTGGAGCGTCGGAAGCAGGCAGGTATCGACCGTCCGGTGAAGGTGCTGAATCTCTTTGCCTATACGGGCGGTGCGACCCTGGCCGCGGCCGCGGCCGGTGCTCAGGTGACCCATGTGGACGCCTCGAAGGGCATGGTGCAGTGGGCGAAGGAAAACGCAGAGGCCTCCCATCTCAAGGATGCGCCGATCCGCTGGCTCGTCGACGACTGTATGAAGTTCGTAGAGCGTGAGATCCGCCGTGGAAATACCTATGACGCGATCATCATGGATCCGCCATCCTATGGTCGTGGACCGAAGGGGGAGATCTGGAAGATCGAGGATTCGGTCTATCCGCTCGTGCAGCAGGCGGCGAAGCTGCTGACAGAAGACAGCATCTTCTTCCTCATCAATTCCTACACGACCGGACTGCAGCCGGCGGTCATGAGCTATATGCTCGGCACGGCGATCCGTGCACGCCTCGGCGGTGTGATCCACTCGGAAGAGGTTGGCCTGCCGGTGACGGAAACCGGACTCGTGCTGCCATGCGGCTGCAGCGGCCGCTGGGAAAGCTGCGAAAAGTCATAATAGTAGAGAAAACAGCATTGGCCGAAGGCGGTAGGCGTGACGAACGAAGCCACGGTGACGCGTGTGAATGTAAGAGAATCGTAAGCATTTCGCCGGGATTATTCAGTATTCTTCATGGAATAGAAATTGCATTTGCATGAGTGAAAGGCTATTATTATAGCATAAGTATGATGCAGACTGGAAAATCGTCCGGTGAGGCGCACACGAGCGCATACATCCGGTCCGAAAGAGGACGGCGGCGACCGGAGCCAGTGCATCCACAGGCGTTGGGGCCGGTAGAGCCGGGTCCGGAGGGATACGATATGATGAAAGAAAAGCTTAGAAAACTTCTGATCGCAGCCGGTGCGCTTGCGGTGATTTCCGCGACGAGTGCATTTGCGGCCGGCTGGACGACGAACACCAGCGGCGAGCCGGTATATATGCAGGATAACGGAACCGTGGCGGCGAACGCCTGGATCAAGGCGGAGAGCAACGGTCAGGTGATCTGGTACTACGCTACCGGGAACGGCACCCTGAAAAAGGGCGGCTGGCAGACCGTTGGCGGCTATCGCTACTACTTCGATGAGATGGGTGTGATGCAGACCGGCTGGGTAGATGGAAACAGCTACTACTGTAATCCGAACACAGGTGCCGCTGTTTCAGGCTGGCAGTACCTGACGATTCCGGAGGAGGACCAGAGCTTCTATGAGGACGATGTGAACTACAGCACGAATCATGCAGCCTGGTATTTCTTCGCCACTGGAACGAATAAAAAGTACGCGTCTGACAGCTATAACGTTACCGTAAAGACCATCAATGGTCTCAAGTACGGCTTCGATGAGAATGGCGTGATGCAGCTCGGATGGTCGAAGGTACAGGATACGACCCCGGAGATCAGCGGATACATGTATTTCGCGATGAAAACCGACGATCACTTCAAGCAGGGCCAGCTGATCGAGAACACCTGGTATACGACGACCGGACCGCAGAACAGCGATGGCTCCTATGATGAGAGTCTCGCCAGCGGTGATGTAGAGTATTTCTACTTCCGCTCGAATGGACGACCGGCAGCTGGAACGACCGGCAACTTCCTCGTGCAGTCGATCAGCGGTAAGAAGTACCTCTTCAACGAAAAGGGAAATCCGGTATATGGCATGCAGAAGGGTTCCACGACGACCGACGCAAGCGTGCATTACTACTACTGTGGATCCAGCAGAGCAGACTGCTCGGTAAAGACCGGACGTTTCGTGATGACCGAGGCGGATGGCGATAAGATCACCTACTATGCAGAGAGCAACGGCCGCGGCTACACCGGCGTGAAGAACGGTTACCTCTATTATGAGGGCAGACTGCAGCAGGCGGATCAGAGTGCGAAGTACCAGACCTGCTACGTAGATGGAAAGAACTACGTGATCTCTTACTCCGGACTGGTCATGAAGAGTAAAACAAATCTCCGCGATGCGGATGGTAATAAGGTATCGACTAATGCCGACGGTACGCTGAAGGCAAACCTCGATGGCAGCCTCGAGGCGATGACCGCGACTCCGCCGGATGTCGATGACATCGACTGAGGATGAGATTTCCTTTCTATATAGAAGAGGGCCCGTTTCCGAAAGGAGCGGGCTCTCTTCTGGTATAGAACAGATGGCTGCATTCGTTCGTTTGCAGTCCGGGTCCCCGCTGAACTGCGATCAAAAAAGGTCTTGCAATTCAGAAAAACAGATGGTATGATATGACACGCACGGCGAGGTGGTTACCTGCTGTGCTGTACATTATATCGTGATACACACGGCAGTGTGGAAACGTGTATCGGATTTTATACACGTTTTCAGAAAAATTGCTTGCAATAAAAAAGCATGTGTGTTATCTTTGTACACGCTGTGACATGATAGCGTTGAAATGAAGATTGCTTGCATGGACGAAAGCCAAGATCCGTACAACAGTATCCTTTGGATCCAGTGAGCCTCCGGGCTCCGCCTGAGAGTTGAGACGGCAACCAAGTATAAGTCATGTAAGAGAACTTCAGGGAGCGAATGTCTAGTTTAGAAACTGACGGCAGGTCACTGTACTACAATTTAATCCATCAAACAGCAGATGGATTTGCGCAGATCGATCCTTTATCTCACATGGGACAGGTGTGCGCGTTAATGTACAGTCACCGACTTATCGTCAAATCACCGATAGGAGGCGACTTTTTTTATGGCAAGTCAAGTAATGAGAATCACACTTAAGGCTTACGATCACGTCCTTGTAGACGAGTCAGCCGCAAAGATTGTGGAGAACTGCAAGAAGACGGGTTCACAGGTATCCGGTCCGGTTCCACTTCCGACAAAGAAGGAGATCGTAACCATCCTTCGTGCTACACACAAGTACAAGGACTCTCGTGAGCAGTTCGAGCAGAGAACACACAAGAGACTTATCGACGTTATCAGTCCGAACCAGAAGACCATGGATGCTCTTCAGAGACTGGAGATGCCGGCTGGCGTTTATGTCGATATCAAGATGAAGAACAAGTAATGATTCTAGTATGAGTCTGAGAAATCGGGCTCCGCTGTAGAAAGGAGAACACATGAAGAAAGCTATTTTAGCAACAAAAGTAGGAATGACACAGATCTGGAACGAAGATGGCGTGTTAATTCCAGTAACTGTACTTCAGGCTGGTCCTTGTGTTGTTACACAGGTTAAGACTGTTGAGAACGACGGTTACGCAGCGATCCAGGTAGGCTTCCAGGATAAGAGAGAGAATCTCGTAAACAAGCCTATGAAGGGTCAGTTCGACAAGGCTGGTGTTCCTTGCAAGAGATTTGTGAAGGAGTTCAGACTTGAGGACGCTGAGAACTACAACGTTAAGGACGAGATCAAGGCTGACATCTTCGCTGAGGGCGACAAGATCGACGTTACCGCTATTTCCAAGGGTAAGGGATTCGAGTCCGCTATCAGAAAGTATGGCCAGTCCAGAGGACCGATGGGCCACGGCTCCAAGTTCCACCGTCACGCAGGATCCAATGGTACTTCCGCAACACCTTCACGTGTACTTCCGGGCAAGAGAATGCCAGGACACATGGGTGCTGTAAAGGTTACAACTCAGAATCTTACCATCGTTAAGGTAGATGCTGAGAACAACCTGCTTCTTGTAAAGGGAGCTGTACCGGGACCTAAGAAGGCTCTTGTAACTGTCAGAGAAGCAGTGAAGGCCTGAAACGTACGAAAGGAGGAACACATAAATGGCTAACGTATCAGTATTTGATATGCAGGGCAAGGAAGTTGGAAAGATGGATCTTAACGATGCCGTATTCGGCGTTGAGATCAATGAGCATCTCCTTCACCTCGCAGTTGTTGCTCAGCTTGCAAACAAGCGTCAGGGCACACAGAAGGCATTAACTCGTGCAGAGGTTTCCGGAGGCGGAAGAAAGCCTTGGAGACAGAAGGGCACAGGTCATGCAAGACAGGGCTCCATCAGAGCACCGCAGTGGAAGGGCGGCGGAGTTGTATTCGCACCGGTACCACGTGACTATACAACAACCATGAACAAGAAGGAGAAGAGAGCAGCTCTTAAGTCTGCACTCACCAACGCTGTTCAGGAGAACAAGCTCATCGTTGTTGATGAGATCAAGTTCGACGAGATCAAGACCAAGAACTTCCAGGCTATGCTGGATGCACTCAAGGTTGAGAAGGCATTCGTTCTTCTTGATTCGAACGATAAGAACACCGTTCTTTCTGCTAGAAACATCGCTGACATCAAGACAGCCGGTGTGAACGAGCTCAATGTATACGACGTTCTTAAGTACCAGACTGTAGTTGCTACGAAGGCAGCTGTAGAGAAGATCCAGGAGGTATACGCATAATGGCAGACATTAAGTATTACGACGTTATTCTCCGCCCGGTTATCACTGAGAAGTCCATGGGCGAGATGGCATCCAAGAAGTATACATTCCTTGTAAATCCGGACGCAACCAAGGCTCAGGTTCGTGAGGCCGTTGAGAAGATGTTCGAGGGTACAAAGGTAAAGGCTGTAAATACGATGAACGCTGACGGCAAGGCCAAGAGAAGAGGTCTCAAGCTCGGCAAGACAGCTGCAACGAAGAAGGCTATCGTTACTTTAACTGAGGATTCCAAGGAAATCGAGATTTTCAAGGGCCTTTAATTTACAGATAGCATAGTACGTCACGTGAAAAATTCTCTATTATACGTGACTAGTAAAAAGGAGAAAATAAGTCATGGGTATTAAGACATATAGACCTTATACACCTTCGAGAAGAAACATGACCGGTTCTGACTTTTCTGAGATTACGAAGAAGACTCCGGAGAGATCTCTTCTTTCTACAGTAAAGGAGAACGCTGGTAGAAACAATCAGGGTAAGATCACTGTTCGTCACCAGGGTGGTGGAAACAGACAGAAGTACAGAATCATCGATTTCAAGAGAAACAGCAAGGATGGTATCCCTGCAACTGTTATCGGAATCGAGTATGATCCGAACAGAACAGCCAACATCGCACTCATCGCTTATGCTGATGGTGAGAAGGCATACATCCTCGCACCGAACGGTCTGACCGACGGTATGAAGGTTATGAACGGACCTGAGGCTGAGGCAAGAGTTGGTAACTGCTTACCGCTTTCCAAGATTCCTGTAGGTACAAACGTTCACGCAATCGAGCTTATCCCTGGCAAGGGCGCACGTATGGTACGTTCTGCTGGTAACGCTGCTCAGCTGATGGCGAAGGAAGGCAAGTATGCAACTCTTCGTCTTCCGTCCGGCGAGATGAGAATGGTTCCTGTAGAGTGCCGTGCAACCATCGGTGTTGTAGGTAACGGTGACCACAACCTCATCAACCTTGGTAAGGCTGGTAGAAAGAGACACATGGGTTGGAGACCTACTGTTCGTGGTTCTGTCATGAACCCTAACGATCACCCGCACGGTGGTGGAGAAGGTAAGGCACCTGTCGGAAGACCTGGTCCTTGCACTCCATGGGGCAAGCCAGCACTTGGTCTTAAGACACGTAATAAGAAGAAGGCTTCCAACAAGCTTATCATCAGAAGACGTGATGGTAGAGCCATCAAGTAATTGAGGAGGAGAGAATAATATGGCACGTTCAGTTAAAAAAGGACCATTTATTGACGCTTCGCTGAAGAAGGCTGTCGATAATATGAATGCTTCCGGAAACAAGGCCGTTATCAAGACCTGGTCTCGTCGTTCCACCATCTTCCCGTCATTTGTTGGTCACACCATCGCAGTTCATGACGGTAGAAAGCACGTTCCTGTATATGTTACAGAGGACATGGTTGGACACAAGCTCGGAGAGTTCGTTGTAACCAGAACCTTCCACGGCCACACTGGCAACGAGAAGAGAGCATAACTCACGCATATTTGAAAGGAGGACATTTCTAAAATGTCAAAGGGTCATAGATCTCAGATTAAGAGAGAGAGAAATGCGAATACTGTAAAGAGACCTTCAGCTACTCTTTCATATGCAAGAGTATCCGTACAGAAGGCATGCTTCGTTCTTGACGCCATCAGAGGCAAGAACCTCGACGAGGCACTCGGTATCGTAACATACAATCCTAGATACGCTTCTACTTTAGTTAAGAAGCTTCTTGAGTCTGCTGCTGCTAATGCAGAGAACAACAACAACATGAATAGAGATAATCTTTATGTTGCTGAGTGCTATGCTGGTGCAGCTCCTACGATGAAGAGAATTCATCCGAGAGCACAGGGCAGAGCTTACAGAATTTTGAAGAGAAACTCACACATTACTGTAGTTTTAGACGAGAGAAAGTAAGAAGGAGGCATATAAATGGGTCAGAAAGTCAATCCGCACGGCATGAGAGTCGGCGTTATTAAAGATTGGGATTCCAAGTGGTATGCTGACAAGAATACTTTTTCAGATGCACTTGTTGAAGACTACAACATCCGTAAGTTCCTGAAGAAGAGACTTTACTCTGCAGGAATTGCGAAGATCGAGATCGAGAGAGCTGCAAACGATAAGGTTCGCGTAGTGATCTACACTGCTAAGCCAGGTTTCGTTATCGGTAAGGGCGGCGCTGAGATCGAGAAGGTAAGAAAGGAAGTTCAGAAGCTTACCTCCAAGAATGTCAACATCGATATCAAGGAGATCAAGAGACCGGATCGCGATGCACAGCTCGTAGCTGAGAACATCGCGCAGTCCCTTGAGAACCGTGTATCGTTCAGAAGAGCGATGAAGCAGGCAATGCAGAGAACCATGAAGTCCGGCGTACTTGGTATCAAGGCTTCTGTAAGTGGTCGTCTCGGCGGTGCTGATATCGCAAGACGTGAGTTCTATTCCGAGGGAACCATTCCTCTTCAGACACTCAGAGCTGACATCGACTATGGCTTCGCTGAGGCTGCTACCACATACGGCAGACTCGGTGTGAAGGTATGGATCTACAAGGGAGAGGTTCTTCCTACCAAGAATACCAAGGAAGGGAGCGATAAGTAATTATGTTAATGCCAAAGAGAACGAAGTATCGTAAGCAGATTCGTGGAAACATGAAGGGTAAGGCTACGAGAGGTAATAAGGTTACTTATGGTGAGTTCGGTCTTGTCGCAACTGAGCCTTGCTGGATCAGATCCAATCAGATCGAGGCAGCCAGAGTTGCCCTTACAAGATACATCAAGCGTGGCGGTCAGGTATGGATCAAGATCTTCCCTGACAAGCCGATCACAGCTAAGCCACTCGGCGTCAGAATGGGTTCCGGAAAGGGCGCTGTAGAGTACTGGGTAGCTGTAGTTAAGCCAGGTAGAGTAATGTTTGAGATTTCCGGCGTACCTGAGGAGACGGCAAGAGAGGCACTTAGACTTGCTAGTCACAAGCTTCCTTGCAACTGCAAGATCGTTACGAAGGCCGATCTGGAAGGCGGTGATAACTAATGAAGAAGAAAACTTACGTAGAAGAGTTACAGGCGAAGACAACAGAGCAGCTCAATGCTGAGCTTGTTTCTGCAAAGAAGGAGCTCTTTAATCTGAGATTCCAGAACGCTACCAACCAGCTCGATAATACAGCAAGAATCACCGAGGTTCGCAAGAACATCGCGCGTATTCAGACAGTTATCACAGAGAAAGCAAAAGCGTGAGAAAGGAGAGCACAACAATGGAGAGAAATCTGAGAAAAACACGTACCGGTAAGGTCGTTAGTGCAAAGATGGACAAGACCATCGTTATCGCTATCGAGGATCACGTTAAGCATCCTGTCATCGGTAAGATCGTAAAGAGAACCGTTAAGGTATACGCTCACGACGAGAACAACGAAGCTGGCGTAGGCGACACTGTTAAGGTGATGGCTACAAGACCTCTTTCTAAGACAAAGAGATGGAGACTTGTTGAGATCGTTGAGAAGGCTAAGTAATTAAGAGGCAAGGAAGGAGCATTATATGATTCAGCAGGAAACAAGACTTAGAGTTGCTGATAACACAGGTGCAAGAGAGCTTCTTTGCATCCGCGTTATGGGTGGCTCAACCAGAAGATATGCTGCTGTCGGAGATGTAATCATCGCATCCGTGAAGGATGCCATCCCAGGCGGTCAGGTAAAGAAGGGTGACGTTGTCAAGGCTGTTGTAGTAAGAACCGTTGATGATATCCGTCGTAAGGACGGCAGCTACATCAAGTTCGACGAGAATGCAGCTGTTATCCTTAAGGACGATGGAACACCTAAGGGAACACGTATTTTTGGACCGGTAGCAAGAGAGCTTCGTGATCATGGTTACATGAAGATCGTTTCCCTCGCTCCGGAAGTACTGTAAGGAGGTTGCCAGATGCGTAGAATTAAGAAAGACGATATGGTAAAGATCATTGCCGGTAAGGACAATGGTAAGCAGGGCAAGGTCCTTTCCTTTGACCCGGCAACCAATAAGGTAGTCGTTGAAGGCTGCAATATGGTAACCAAGCACCAGAAGCCATCTCAGGTTAACCCGCAGGGTGGCATCCTTCACAAGGAGGCTCCGATCGACGCTTCCAACGTGATGCTCGTTGTTGACGGACAGGCTACTCGCGTAGGCTTCGAGGTTAAGGACGGCAAGAAGGTAAGAGTTGCGAAGAAGACCGGTAAGGTCGTTGAGTAAGAGAAAGGAGGAATTTTAAGATGGCTAGATTAAAGGATCTTTACAATAGCGAGATCAAGGAAGCTATGACGAAGAAGTTCGGTTACAAGAACGTTAACGAGATTCCTAGGCTTGATAAGATCGTTATCAACATGGGCGTTGGAGAAGCTAAGGAAAATTCCAAGGTTCTCGACAGTGCAGTGCGTGATCTCGAGATCATCACTGGTCAGCATGCTGTAACCACCAAGGCGAAGAAGTCTGTTGCAAACTTCAAGATCAGAGAGGGACAGGCTATCGGATGTAAGGTTACTCTTCGTGGCGAGAGAATGTACGAGTTCGCTGATCGTCTGATCAACCTCGCACTTCCGCGCGTAAGAGACTTCAGAGGCGTTAACCCGAACGCATTTGATGGCAGAGGTAACTATGCACTTGGCCTCAAGGAGCAGATCATTTTCCCTGAGATCGAG
This sequence comes from Oribacterium sp. HCP3S3_B9, assembly GCF_052064255.1. Classification (NCBI taxonomy): domain Bacteria; kingdom Bacillati; phylum Bacillota; class Clostridia; order Lachnospirales; family Lachnospiraceae; genus Oribacterium; species Oribacterium sp. HCP3S3_B9. The sequence goes on along the minus strand of NZ_JBQHVY010000003.1, from coordinate 25,582 downwards.
TTTGATAAGGTTGATAAGGTAAGAGGTATGGATATCATCTTCGTTACGACTGCAAAGACGGACGAAGAGGCAAGAGAGCTTCTTAGACTGTTCAACATGCCGTTCGCAAAGTAATCGGAGGAAAATATGGCTAAGTTATCAATGAAGTTAAAGCAGCAGAAGGCTCCGAAGTTCTCCACCAGAGCATATACCAGATGCAAGATCTGCGGAAGACCTCACTCTGTTCTTAAGAAGTACGGTATCTGCCGTGTATGCTTCCGTGAGCTTGCATACAAGGGCGAGATCCCTGGTGTTAAGAAGGCTTCCTGGTAATCAGGACCTTTCACCATTTGAGCCTGCGGCAATGTGATCCTTCGGGATTGTGTTGTCAAGGGCGATAATTTCTGGATTGTATTTAAAGAAGTACATAATTTACTTCAAAAAGATACGCCGGACCGGGTTGCAACTCGGAGAAAAATGGTTATAATGTAAATGTTGCGCCGCAGGCCGCACAGCATATGCTGTGCCATTTGACTAAGCATCGGATCCCGTATCCTATGGACTGGTCAGGTGAGATCACCCTGTTGACGCGGCATTTGCTTTGTCCGAAATTATACGGACATATAACAAACTATATTTTTTTAAGAAAGGATATCCGTAAACATGAGTATGAGTGATCCAATCGCAGATATGCTTACAAGAATCCGTAATGCAAACACTGCAAAGCACGACACAGTAACTATCCCATCCTCCAAGATGAAGCTTGCTATCGCTGACATCCTGGTAAATGAGGGCTACATCGCAAAGTATGAGCTCGTTGACAACGGCAAGTTCAAGGACATCAAGGTTACTCTTAAGTATGGCGCTACGAAGAACGATAAGATCATCGGCGGCATCCGTAAGATTTCCAAGCCGGGTCTGAGAGTATACGCTGGCAAGGAGAACATGCCTTCCGTACTGGGCGGTCTTGGTATCGCCATTGTTTCCACCAATCAGGGCGTTATGACTGATCGTGAAGCAAGAGCAAAGGGCGTAGGCGGCGAAGTTCTGGCATTTGTTTGGTAATTTAGTTTAATTAACCCACTAAACTATATTCTGAACAGTCTGAACAGGCTTACAAATAGTAACTAGTAATCTGAAAACTGTCTGAAAAGGCAGAGAATTTAAGAGAGGAGACATTAGTATGTCACGTATCGGAAAATTACCGGTAGTAATCCCAGCAGGCGTTACTGTTGAGATGAAGGACAACAACGTTCTTTCTGTAAAGGGACCGAAGGGTACTCTTGAGAAGCAGTTCGCTCCAGAAATCGGCATCGAGCAGAAGGACGGCGAGATCGTTGTTACCAGACCAAACGATAATAAGAAGGAGAAGTCCCTTCACGGACTTACCAGAGCGCTCATCCACAACATGGTTGATGGTGTAACCAACGGCTTCGAGAAGAAGCTTGAGATCAACGGTGTAGGTTACAGAGCAGCGAAGCAGGGCAAGACACTGACCCTTACACTCGGCTATTCTCACCCGGTTACCATGGAAGATCCGGAGGGTGTTGAGACTGTACTTGATGGCACAAATACCATCTTCGTTCGCGGCATTGACAAGGAAGCAGTTGGTCAGTACGCAGCTGAGATCCGCAGCAAGAGAGGACCGGAGCCATATAAGGGCAAGGGTATCAAGTATGCTGATGAGATCATCAGACGTAAGGTTGGTAAGACAGGTAAGAAATAATTAGGAGGAAAGTGAAATGGTAAGTAAGAGAAATAAAGCTGAACTTCGCCAGAAGAAGCACGAGAGACTTAGAAACCGTTTTTCTGGTACTCCAGAGAGACCACGTCTTTCCGTATTCAGATCTGACAAGCATATGTATGCACAGATTATCGATGATGTAGCAGGCAACACTCTTTGCGCTGCTTCTACTCTTGATAAGGATGCAAACTTAGAGAACACAAGCAATATTGAGGCTGCTCAGTACGTTGGTAAGGCCATCGCGGAGAAGGCTCTGGCTAAGGGAATCAAGCAGGTTGTATTTGACCGTGGCGGCTTCCTGTATCATGGTAAGGTTCAGGCTCTCGCAGATGCTGCAAGAGAAGCTGGCCTTGAATTCTAATCGAGAGGAGAAACAAGCAAGATGAAGCGTGAAAGAATTGATGCAAATCAGTTAGAATTAAACGACAACGTCGTAGCCATCAAGCGTGTTGCGAAGACCGTTAAGGGTGGTCGTACCATGAGATTCTCTGCTCTCGTAGTAGTTGGTGACGGCAATGGTCATGTAGGTTGTGGTATCGGTAAGGCAGTCGAGGTTCCAGAGGCGATCCGTAAGGCTCGTGAGGCTGCTGTAAAGGCTATCGTTACAATCCCTGTAACCGAGGAGAAGTCCGTACCGCACGATTATGTTGGTAAGTTCGGAAGCTCTACTGTTCTTCTGAAGAAGGCACCGGAAGGAACTGGTATCATCGCTGGTGGTCCTGCTCGTTCTGTACTTGAGCTTGCTGGTATCAAGAACATTCGTACCAAGTCTCTGGGCTCGAACAATAAGACAAACGTTGTACTCGCTACCCTTCAGGGCCTCACTTCCATGAAGACTCCTGAGGAGTTTGCTGCACTCCGCGGCAAGACTGTAGCTGAGATCACAGGTTAATAGGGGGTATCAAAATGGCAGATAAGAAGTTAAAGATTACACTTGTTAAGTCTCCAATCGCAGCTATCCCTAAGCAGAGAGCTACTGTTCAGGCTCTTGGTCTCCGTAAGATCCGTCAGAGTGTAGAGCTTCCGGACAACGGTGCTACAAGAGGTATGATTCAGAGAGTTAACCATCTTGTAAAAGTTGAAGAAATCTAAGGAGGCATACAATGGAGTTAGCTAATTTAAAGCCGGCTGACGGCGCAAAGCAGTCAAAGAACTTCAGACGTGGCCGTGGCCATGGTTCAGGAAACGGCAAGACCGCAGGTAAGGGTGCAAAGGGCCAGAAGGCAAGATCTGGAGCACCAAGACCAGGATTTGAGGGTGGTCAGATGCCTCTGTTCAGACGTATCCCGAAGAGAGGATTCACTGATCGTAATTCTAAGGTTATCACAGGTATCAACCTTTCTACTCTTGACACTCGTTTCAACGAGGGTGAGGAAGTAACCATCGAGGCTCTTCTCGAGAAGGGCATCATCAAGAAGGTTAACGATGGCGTTAAGATTCTTGGTAACGGCGAGCTTACAAAGAAGCTCAATGTAAAGGTGAATGCTTTCTCAGCATCTGCTAAGGAGAAGATCGAAGCTTTAGGCGGCACCTGTGAGGTAATCTGATAATGTTCAAATCACTACTTAATGCATTTAAGGTAAAAGAACTGAGGAAAAAGCTTCTGTTCGTTTTCCTGATGCTCGTAGTAATTAGGTTTGGATCGAATCTTCCTATCCCGGGTGTGAACGCGCAGTACTTTAGCGAGCTGTTTAACAGCATGTCCAATAATGATGCATTCGGTTGGTTCAATACGATGACCGGTGGCTCCTTCGAGCAGCTGTCGATCTTCGCACTGTCCATCACACCGTACATCACTTCATCCATCATCATCCAGCTGCTCACCGTGGCCATTCCGGCCCTCGAGGAGATGCAGAAGGATGGTGAAGAGGGAAGAAAGAAGCTCACTGAGTACACCAGATACGTAACGATCGGTCTGGCTCTTATCGAGTCACTTGCGATGGCTATCGGATTTGGCGGTCAGGGACTTCTGATCGGTTTCGCCGAGGCGAGCACAGGAAGAAAGATCGCTGATATCGCGATCGCTGTTATAGCGATGACGGCGGGCTCGGCACTTCTGATGTGGATCGGTGAGCAGATCACAGATAAGGGTGTGGGCAATGGTATCTCCCTCGTCCTCCTCTTCAATATTCTGTCTTCTGTTCCGAGCGATTTCCAGACGCTGTACATCAGATTCATAAGCGGAAAGAATGTGGCAACGATGGTTGTCGCAGCGATCATCATCGTTGCAGCAATTATCGGACTAGTTGTATTTACGATCATCCTCAACGACGCGCAGAGAACCATCCCGGTTCAGTACAGCCGGCGTGTGCAGGGCAGAGGCCTGGTGGGCGGACAGTCCTCCAACATCCCTCTGAAGGTCAATACAGCAAGTGTTATGCCGGTTATCTTCGCCAGCTCACTGATGACCATGCCGGTTGTGGTCGGTCAGATCATCAAGGTGGATTACAGCACGATTCCTGGTCAGATCCTTATGGCACTGAACTCAGGCTCCTGGTGCAATCCGGACAGACCGATCTACTCGATCGGACTGGTGATCTACATTCTGCTGCTTTACTTCTTTGCATATTTCTATACATCGATTTCCTTTAATCCGTTAGAGATTGCAAATAACATGAAGAAACAGGGCGGTTTTATCCCGGGTATCCGTCCGGGTAAGCCAACCAGCGATTACCTTGATAATATTCTTACATATATTATTTTCATCGGTGCGACAGGACTGGCCATCGTCGCGATCATTCCGATCTTTATCTCCGGAGTGTTCAATGTTGGTCGTATCTCCTTCGCCGGTACGTCTCTGATCATTATCGTCGGTGTCGTGCTTGAGACCGTGAAGGCAATTGAGTCTCAGATGGTTGTAAGAAACTACCAGGGATTCCTGAACGATTAATCGTCAACACCAAGCCTCCTCAGACATACGATCTGGGGAGGCTATCAGTGTTTATTACTATAGTACTATCGGGAGAACGCAAATGAAGATTGTTATGTTAGGTGCGCCTGGTGCCGGTAAGGGTACACAGGCGATCAAGATTGCTGATAAGTATGATATTCCACACATTTCGACGGGTGATATCTTCCGTGCGAACATCAAGGGTGGTACAGAGCTCGGACAGAAGGCAAAGTCCTACATCGATAAGGGCGAGCTGGTTCCGGATGAGGTAACGATCGGAATGTTGCTGGATCGTATCGCACAGGATGACTGTAAGAACGGTTATGTTCTCGATGGTTTCCCACGTACGATTCCGCAGGCGGAAAGCCTGACAGAGGCACTGAAGAGCCAGGGCGATCGGATCGACTTCGCACTGAACATCGATGTTCCGGATGAAGCCATCATCAAGCGTATGTCCGGCAGACGTGCCTGCCCGAAGTGTGGTGCAACCTACCATATCGTATACGCAGCACCGAAGACAGAAAACATCTGTGATAAGTGCGGTACCGAGCTCATCATTCGTTCGGATGATAAGCCGGAGACCGTAAAGGATCGTCTCAATGTTTACCATCAGCAGACAGAGCCGCTCATCGCGTACTACAAGACCGCCGGCGTGCTTCGTGAAGTTGATGGAACACAGGAGCTTCCGAAGGTATTTGAGGATGTCGTAGCGATCCTTTCCGAGAACTGATTCTTCGGAAGGTGAGTGACAGAACAGCCTCTGCTGTAAAACATTAAGCGTATTCAGAAAGAAGTACTCATGATCGAAATCAAATCAAAACGTGAAATCGAACTGATGCGTGAGGCAGGCAAGATTCTCTTCGAGATGCACAATCGTCTCGGAGAGAAGATCGCCCCTGGTATCAGCACGAAGGAACTGGATGAACTGGCCGAGGGCATCATGCGGAAGCTCGGTGGCTTCCCAAGCATGAAGGGTTTATATGACTTCCCGGGAACCTGTTGCATCTCTGTCAACGAAGAAGTCATCCATGGTATCCCTGATCGTCATGTGATTCTGAAGGATGGTGATATCGTCTCCATCGACACCTGCACCAGCTATCATGGCTATAATGCAGATGCGACCAGAACCTGGGCGGTGGGTGAGATTTCCGAGGATGCGAAGCGGGTGATCAGAGTCTGCCAGCAGAGCTTCTTCGAAGGTATGAAGCAGGCCGTCGCCGGTAATCATCTGAACGATATTACGTCGGCCATCGGTAATTATGTAGAGTCTCAGGGCTGTGGCATCCTGAGAGAATATTGCGGACATGGTATCGGAGCGGAGATCCATCAGGATCCGGAAATTCCGAACTATGATATGCATCGGAAAGGACCGAAGCTCTGCGCTGGTATGACACTGGCGGTGGAGCCGATGATCACATTAGGATCACCGATCTGCCATACACGGGATAACGGCTGGAATGTCGTTCCGGATGACGGCAGTCTTTCCTGCCACTATGAAAACACGATTCTCATCACCGACGGTGAGCCTGAGCTGCTGACGATGCCGGGTGAGGATAAGAGTTTATTAATCACATTAAATAAATAAGAAGGAGAACTGAATGTCTAAATCAGATGTAATCGAGATTACTGGCAAAGTAATTGAAAAACTTCCGAATGCCATGTTCCAGGTTGAGCTTGAGAATGGCCATCAGGTACTGGCACACATTTCCGGAAAGCTTCGTATGAATTACATTCGAATTCTTCCAGGTGACAAGGTGACCATCGAACTTTCACCGTACGACCTTTCCAAGGGACGTATCATCTGGAGAGACAAATAAAGCGGTCGATATTCTTACAATTCCTTTAAAAAGGGCTTTACAATAGTGGAGCGCTTTGTTAGAATGATACGGCAACTTTGTTCGAATTCGTTATTAGAAAGGGGAATTACTATGAAGGTAAGATCATCAGTAAAGCCTATCTGCGAGAAATGCAAAGTCATCAAGCGGAAAGGCTCTATCAGAATTATCTGCGAAAACCCTAAGCACAAGCAGAGACAAGGTTAATTTTTACAGGAGGAAACAAAAATGGCTCGTATTGCAGGTGTCGATTTACCGAGAGAGAAGCGTATCGAGATTGGTCTGACATACATTTATGGTATCGGTCAGTCCAGCGCTGATAAGATTCTCGCGGCAACAGGCGTTAACCCTGACACACGTGTTAAGGATCTCACTGACGATGAAGTCAAGGAGCTTGCGAACTACATCGCTGAGCACCAGGTAGTAGAAGGTGACCTCAGAAGATCAACAGCTCTGGACATCAAGAGACTTCAGGAGATCGGCTGCTACCGTGGCATCCGTCACAGAAGAGGCCTTCCGGTTAGAGGTCAGAAGACCAAGACCAATGCCAGAACACGTAAGGGACCGCGTAAGACTGTTGCTAACAAGAAGAAGTAATCTATTAGAGAGTATTCTTCTTTAAGGTAAGAGAAAGTCCAGATCAGAAATGATCACACTGATGTAGAATCAGAAGTAACTATTGTGATCTTCATGTTTTAAATACAGGAAGACAGAAAAAGGAAAGTAGGTTAGTTTTAATATGGCGTCAGGTAAGAGAATTACAAAGAAGCGCGTAAAGAAAAACGTTGAACGCGGACAGGCACATATTCAGGCATCTTTCAACAACACTATCGTTACACTGACAGATGCTGAAGGAAACGCTCTTTCATGGGCAAGTGCTGGTGGTCTTGGTTTCAAGGGTTCAAGAAAATCTACTCCATATGCAGCTCAGATGGCTGCTGAAACTGCTGTTAAGGCAGCTTTAGTACACGGCTTAAAGTATGTGGATGTAAGTGTTAAGGGACCAGGATCAGGACGTGAGGCAGCTATTCGTGCACTCCAGGCCAACGGTCTCGAGGTTACTTCCATCAAGGATGTAACACCGGTTCCACACAACGGATGCCGTCCACCAAAGCGCAGAAGAGTATAATCCTGATTTTTCTGGATTATCTTGAGTTGATTCACCACAGACATAGGCCGCAGTATGTATAAAATAGCGGCAGATCTGTCCGACGAAGCCCACGGGTGTAAAGGACGTATCACGTAAATTACTTGATATTATAAGGAGAAAGAATTATGGCAGTTGACAAAACTCCCGTACTTAAAAGATGCAGGTCACTCGGACTTGACCCTGTATTCTTAGGAATTGATAAGAAGTCAAACAGACAGCTCAGAAACCAGCGTCGTAAGATGTCTGAGTATGGTCTTCAGCTTCGTGAGAAGCAGAAGGCGAAGTTCATCTATGGCGTACTTGAGAAGCCTTTCCGTAACTACTATGCAAAGGCTAACCAGATGAAGGGACAGACCGGTACCAACCTCATGGTTCTTCTTGAGTCTCGTCTGGATAATGTGATCTTCCGTATGGGCCTTGCTCGTACTCGTCGTGAGGCACGTCAGATCGTTGATCACAGACTCATCACTGTAAATGGCAAGGTTGTTAACATTCCTTCCTACCTTGTATCCGCTGGCGATGTAGTTGCTGTCAAGGAGTCCAAGAAGTCTCTTCAGAGATTTAAGGATATCCTCGAGGTTACCAACGGCCGTATGGTTCCGGCATGGATCGATTGCGACCAGGAGAACCTCAAGGCGACTGTAAAGCAGCTTCCTTCCAGAGAGGAAATCGACGTTCCAGTAAACGAGATGCTTATCGTCGAGTTGTATTCAAAATAATTAGCCTGCAATAAAGGAGGCATTGCATGTTCGATTTTGAGAAACCAAACATTGAGATTGTTGAGATTTCAGATGATAAGAAGTACGGCAGATTCGTATGCGAGCCGCTGGAAAGAGGCTACGGTACTACGCTGGGCAATGCGCTGAAGCGCATCATGCTCTCTGCTCTGACCGGTGCTGCAGTTTCTCAGGTCAAGATTACCGGTGCCGATCGGGATGGCGATGCGATCCCGGGTGTAAAGGAGTCTCTGACTGAGGTCATCATGAACCTTAAGAGTCTCGAGATTCAGAACACTTCAGCCTCCGATGACGCAATGGTTGTATATCTTTCGCATATGGGTGAGGGCGTCGTTACGGCGTCCGACATCCAGCTGGCAGAAGGTCTGGAGATCCTGAATCCGGAGCAGAAGATTGCAACTCTTGACGCTCAGGATGCGAAGCTCGAGATGGAAATCACCATCACATCGGGCAGAGGCTATGTCGGTGCAGACCGTTCCAGAATCGCAGAACTTCCGGAAGGAGTTTTCGACGTGGATGCGATCTACACACCAGTAGAGCGTGTAAATATGGCCATCAGCAACACACGTGTCGGTAACAAGATCGATTACGATAAGCTGACACTGGATGTATTTACCAGCGGTAAGATGAGCCCGGATGATGCTGTTTCTGAAGCAGCGAAAATTCTTTCCGAGCATCTGACCCTCTTCATTGATCTGTCTCAGAATACGCAGACGACCGAAGTCATGGTTGAGAAACCAGTCGACGGTAAGGAGCGTATCCTCGAGATGAACATCGATGAGCTGGAGCTTTCCGTTCGCTCATATAACTGTCTCAAGAGAGCCGGGATCAACACCGTACAGCAGCTCTGTGCGAAGACACCGGATGATATGATGAAGGTTCGTAACCTGGGTCGTAAGTCACTTGAGGAAGTTCTTGCAAAACTGAAGGAGTTAAATCTCAGCCTTTCCACTCAGGAGGAGTGATCCATCCGGGATGGTCTGATTCGTCTGCAGGGAGCTGCAGAAGCTGAGATACATAAAAACCGGTAAGACCGAAGTGCACGGTGGGGGAAATAGATTATGTCAAATTATAGAAAGTTAGGTAGAGAGTCCAGCCAGAGACAGGCCATGCTTCGCGCACTGACCACTTCTCTGATCGCAAACGGCAAGATCGTTACAACCGAGGCTCGTGCGAAGGAAGTTCGTAAGCAGGCTGAGAAGCTAATCGCACTTGCAGTTCGTGAGAAGGACAACTACGAAGAGGTTACCGTTAAGGCTAAGGTTGCTCGTAAGGACGCCGATGGCAAGCGTGTAAAGGAAGTAGTTGATGGTAAGAAGGTTACCGTTTATGACGAGATCGAGAAGACCATCAAGAAGGATAAGCCATCCAGACTTCATGCACGTCGTCAGATGCTTGCATACCTTTACCCGGTAACGGAGGTTCCTGCAGCTAAGGCTGGTCAGAAGAAGAACACCAAGAGTGTTGATCTCGCTGCCAAGCTTTTCGACGAGTATGGTGCGAAGTATGCTACCCGTAACGGTGGTTACACTCGTATCGTAAAGATCGGTCTCCGTAAGGGTGACGCTGCTATGGAGGTTCTTCTTGAGCTCGTTTAATGCTTAAGAGAACATCAGGCGATTTTTTAAAGACGAAATCATCTTCGGATGGTTTCGTCTTTTTTGTACATATCCATGAGAGGGCCATCCGCAGCGTGGTGCGTCAGAATTTCGTAAACTATTTGAGATTGATTGTTGATCCTGGTCTAGTATACTTAGATTAGAGAATACTAGGGAGGTTCGTATGAAAAGACAGATGAAGAAGAGCGCGAAACGATCCTTGTGGCAGTGCCTGCTGCTTATCGTCCTGCTTCTGATGATGAGTGTGACCGTCTGGGCGGCCGATCGAAATGCACGTATCAGTACGGTGAAGATTACGGTTTCAGACTATCTGAAGGATCTGAGCCTCGAGGGAGGAGATCATGAGCTTCCATCCCTGTCCGAGAGTGATTTCGCTGTCCCGGATACCGACCAGTATGTCATCGACAGTGCAGAGTGGTATGACACGAACGGCAGCCTTACGGTGGGCACGCAGCCGAAGGTTCTCCTCTACCTTTCAGCCCAGGAGAAGGAACACGCCAATGGCTACAGTACGTTTTACTACTTCAACGGCTCGTATAACAGCTCAAACGTCCGTATCAGCGGCGGTACCTTCGTATCGGCTCAGACCATCGGAAATTATGGGCTGCGCGTCGTTCTTTCACTGAAGGGGATCAAGGGCACTTACGGCGAGCCGGTTAGCCCGCGATGGAGTACGGCCCTCGGCATGGCGACCTGGGGTCAGCCGACGATGAGCTCCGGCTACTATAAGGTGACGCTTTTCCGGGATGGAAGCCGCGTTACGACGATCACGACCGACCAGACGAACCTGAACCTGTATCCGTATATGACACGGGCTGGCGGGTATTACTTCGAGGTCAGCAGCATACCGTATGGCACGAGCCAGAGTGGTGGACAGGCGTCCCTCGGCATTCAGTCCGACAGCCTGATCGTCACGGAGAGTCAGATCTCTTCAGGCTCCGGTCAGTATCCGAATGGCACGTATATCCTGAATCAGAACCAGAATCAGACGATCACCAACCTCTACGGTTCCGGCAGCACGAACACGGTGATCAGTACGAACGGTACAAGCACCGGCGTCGATCTGTATAACTCCGGTACCTCCTATACGGTGTATAATGCAAACACCGGGCACACGAGCACCCTCCCGGGGGTCAACCTCGGCACCGGAACTGGCACCACGACCGGGACGCAAACGCTCGGTACGGGAAACAACACGACCTATACGGTGTACGGCGATACGACGAACGGCAGCACACAGTCACAGGGCGCACTCAGCGGCAGCTGGTATAAGAGCGGCGGAAGCTGGTACTTCCGTACCGTGACCGGTCAGAACATGGCGAACACCTGGCTCCTCTGGCAGGATCACTACTATCGCTTCGATGCGAGCGGTCGTATGCTGACCGGCTTCTACACGGATACCAACGGCGCCACCTATTACCTCAGGGATTCCGGGGCGATGAAGGTTTCCTGGGACGTGATCAACGGCGCATGGTACTACTTCAATCCGGCTGAAGGCCCATATTACGGTATGATGTTTAAAAACCAGATCGCCATCGTCGGACCGAAGACCTACTACTTCGATCATGACGGACGCATGCGTACCGGCTGGGTCATCATGAAGGACAGCAGCGGCCAGGACCAGTACTACTACTTCTATCCGAAGACCTCGGAAAACGACAGCAATTACGGTCACATGGCGAAAAGCACCACTGTCCTCGGCGGGTACACCATCGCCGCCGACGGCCACTGGGTACACTGAAGATCGAATTAAAAATCATACCCGTTCAGGTAGGGGCCCCTGCCCAAACTGCTACCTGAAAATGTATGAAAGAGCGGACCACAGGGGTCCGCTCTTGTGTTTTTCAGCCGTTTCTAATATACTAATTGGGCTATAAACCACAAAGCTGATATGAGGTTAACAAATTGAAAATCATAGATGCATTACATCTGGCGTATGACTACATCCGCACAGATGAGAACGATAAAGTCGTAGAGAAGACCCGGGCCCTGGATAACATCAACCTGTCCATCGAGGCCGGGAGCTTCGTGTGTGTGCTCGGCCACAACGGTTCCGGCAAGTCGACCCTGGCAAAGCTCATCAACGGTCTCAACCTGCCGAGTGAGGGAACCATGCTCGTCAGTGGCCGCGATACGAAGGATGAAAAGGAAATCTGGAATATCCGAAAGGAAACCGGCATGGTTTTCCAGAATCCGGATAACCAGATCATCGCCTCCGTCGTCGAGGAGGATGTCGGCTTCGGCCCGGAGAACATCGGCGTACCGACCGACGAGATCTGGACACGTGTGAATCGTGCGCTTGAAGCCGTCGATATGGTGCCGTACCGTATGAAGTCCCCGAACCGTCTCAGTGGCGGGCAGAAGCAGCGTGTCGCGATCGCCGGTACGATGGCGATGCTTCCGAAAACCATCGTTCTCGATGAGCCGACGGCGATGCTCGATCCGAGCGGTCGGAAAGAAGTGATCGAGACCATCCGGGAGCTGAATCAGAAGATGGGTGTGACGATCATCCTCATCACCCACTATATGGAGGAAACCGTCGATGCGGATCGAATCATCGTCATGGACGGCGGTAAGGTCGTTATGGACGGCGCACCACGTGAAGTGTTCTGCCATGTCGAGGAGCTGAAGGCCATCCACATGGATGTACCGGAGGTGACGGAGCTTGCGTGGAAGCTGCAGAAGGCCGGGATGCCGGTACCGGATGCCGTCCTCACCCGTGAGGAGCTCGTGGCCTGTCTCCAGTGCTGTCTTCCGAAGCAGGTGGATTTCGAGCCGAATTTCGTGAAGAAGAAGCCGGCTCATATGGACATCACCGATCCGGTCATCCGCGTACAGCATTTAAGCCATGTCTATCAGAAGGGTACGGCTATGGAGAGCTATGCCCTGAAGGATGTCTCCTTCGAGATCCAGCGGGGCTCCATCGTCGGATTTATCGGCCACACAGGCTCCGGCAAGTCAACATTGACCCAGCATCTGAACGGCCTTCTGAAAGCGACGGAGGGCACGATCGAAGTGAAGTTCCGGGACGACACTGACTTCCGGAAGCCGCGGAAGGACCAGAGCGCGAAGACCCGGAAGGCGGCACAGGCAGCGGATGCAGCCGCGCTCGTCAGCCCGGACGGCTTCCTGAACATCTATGCACCGGAGTTCAACATGAAGGAGCTTCGCTTCAAGGTGGGCCTCGTGTTCCAGTACCCGGAGTATCAGCTCTTCGAGGTCGACGTCATCACGGATGTCATGTTCGGCCCGAAGAACCAGGGGGTGCCGGAGGCAGAAGCACGGAAGCGTGCAGAGGAAGCGCTGCGTATGGTCGGCCTCGGCGAGGCGTTCTGGCAGAAGTCGCCGTTTGAGCTCTCTGGCGGACAGAAGCGGCGTGTTGCGATCGCCGGCGTACTGGCGATGCGCCCAGAGATTCTGATCCTCGATGAGCCGACCGCCGGCCTCGACCCGGCCGGAAGAGACGACCTCTTCCATCAGATCCAGCTCCTGCATAAGCAGAGCGGCATGACGATCGTCCTCGTATCACACTCGATGGACGACGTGGCACGCTACACGGAGCAGGTTATCGTGCTGGATCACGGTGAGCTGCGCATGAGCGGCACTCCGGAGGAGATCTTCAAGCGCTACCTCGAGCTCGAGGAGATGGGACTCGGCGCACCGCAGATGACCTACCTCATCCATGAGCTGAAGGATGTCGGCATCCGCTTCAAGGACCGCCCGGACACCGTAGATGAGATGTGTGATGCCATCGTGGACCTCTGGAAGCGCTATACGACATCCCTCGCCGGGAAACAGCCGGTGAAAACAGCACAGGAGAGCAGGACAGCAGCCGACGACTCGCTGGCACAGGATGGTCAGATCAAGCCAGCCGCAGCGACTCCGCAGGAAAGTAGAGAACAGGCAGGAAAGGAGGACGGCGTATGCTGAGAGAAGTAACCTTAGGACAGTACTATCCGGTCGACTCCGTGATCCATCGTCTGGACCCGCGGGTGAAGCTGCTCGGCACCGTGCTTTTCCTGATCTCCCTCTTCATCGTGAAGAGCTGGATCATGTATGGCGTCGCTGCGCTCGCCCTCGCGATCCTCATCAAAATCAGTAACGTGCCGTTCCGCTTCATGACGCGGGGGCTTAAGAGCATCGTGATTCTGCTCCTGATCTCCGTGAGCTTCAACCTCTTCCTGACTCCAGGCGAGGTGCTCGTGCAGTTCTGGATTCTGAAGATCACCCGTGAGGGTCTCCACATCGCACTCATGATGGGTGCACGTCTCATCCTTCTCGTGCTCGGCTCCTCGCTCATGACACTGACGACCACGCCGAACCAGCTCACCGACGGTTTGGAGAAGGGACTCGGTGTCCTGAAAAAGGTCGGCGTACCGGTTCACGAAATCTCGATGATGATGTCGATCGCACTCCGTTTTATCCCGATCCTCATCGAGGAAACGGATAAGATTATGAAGGCACAGCAGGCCCGCGGCGCCGACTTCGAGAGCGGGAATCTGCTCCAGCGCGCAAAGGCGATGGTGCCGATCCTGGTACCGCTCTTCATCAGTGCCTTCCGCCGCGCGAACGACCTCGCGATGGCGATGGAGGCCCGCTGCTACCACGGCGGCGAGGGTCGTACGAAGATGAAGCCGCTTCGCTATGCTGCGCGCGACCGCATCGCCTACGCCCTCATGCTCCTCTACCTCGGCCTGTCTGTGGTTTCCCGCTTCGTGGCGCTGCCGTTCTGACACGGACACCCATGACTTTGGTCGCCGCATCGCCTTTCCTGGGCCAATGCAGGCGACCTTCACTTTTATGGCGCTGCGGAGGAAGCAGCGTGCACAGGAAAGATCAGATGAGAAGAATCAGGCTCACAATCGCATATGATGGCACGAACTACCGGGGCTGGCAGATCCAGCAGCCTACAGCAGCCCACCCGGAGGGCAGTTTCCCGACGATCCAGGGCGAGCTCCAGCGTGCGCTCGGACAGCTCCTGCCGAAGGAGGCCGTCTACGGCGCAGCACCGGAAAAAAGTCTGGATCCGCTGACGTCACCAGACCATGTAGACGAAGCCGCAGCTCCGGGCATCCTCCCGGTCGTGGGCGCAAGCCGCACCGACAGCGGCGTCCATGCGCTCGGGAACGTCGCCTGCTTCGACACCGAAAGCACGATCCCGGCGGCGAACTTTCCGAAGGCCATCAACCGCTACCTGCCCCCGGACATCCGTGTGATGCAGGCGGACGAGGTCAGCATGGACTTCCACCCGCGCTTCGTGCCACACGAAAAGTGCTACGAATACCGCATCGATCATGGCCGCGTCGCGAACCCGCTGACGCGCCTCTATGCGTACAACTACACCTACCCGCTCGACCTCGAGCGCATGCGGGCAGCCGCCCGTGAGCTCGTCGGCGTCCATGACTTCACGAGCTTCGTGAACCCGGACAGCCAGGTCTTCGAACACGGCGGCGACGCCATCCGCGAAATCTACAGCATCGATATCCTGGAGGAGGGTTCACAGCTCGTCATCCGCATCCGCGGCAACGGCTTCCTCTACCACATGATCCGCATCATCGTCGGCACGCTCCTCGTCATCGGAAACGGACGACGCGCGCCAGAGGATATCCGGACCATGCTGGCGGCGAAGGACAGAACCACCGCGGGACCGACCGTGCCCGCGCACGGACTGTGCCTCTGCGCACTTCACTACGACGAAGTTGCCACCGCAGATGATTCGCGTGATGATGGGGATATAAAGACATTGGCCACACAAGATAGGGTTTCTGAAAATGAATGATACCCAGTCTGTGAAAGCAAGATGGAACGCGCCGAATATCGGCCAAGATGCAGAGACCATTTGATATAAACGTATCTGCAGAAAAAAGGAGAAACAGTATGACTTCAGAGAGACTTCCGATTAAGGCATTTATCTTCGATATGGACGGTACACTCTTCGATACCGAGCGCCTGTACCGCACAATGTGGTTCAAGCTCGCACCGATCCGTGGCTTCCACATCGACGACGAGATGCTCGATCAGATGCGCGGTGCCTCCCTCGAGTACGGATCACAGGTCTTCGAGGCCGCGAATCCGGGCTTCAGCTACGCCACAGAGCGCGCGATTCGCATGAAAGAGGTGTTCCGCTACGTCGACCGCGAAGGTGTGCCGAAGATGAAGGGCCTCGACGAGACCCTCGCCTGGCTGAAGGCGCACGGCTATAAGATCGCCATCGGCTCCTCCACACGCACCCCACAGGTCATGCACTACCTCCGCGAAGCGAAGATGGAGGATACCTTCGACTTCGTCGGCTGCGGTGACCTCACCACCCACGGAAAGCCGGAGCCGGACCTCTTCCTCATCTGCGCAGAGCGCCTCGGTGTAGACCCGCGCGCCTGCGTCGTCGTGGAAGACTCTGTAAACGGCGTGAAGGCTGGCTACGCCGCCGGTGGCTATGTGCTCGGCATCCCGGACATGAACGACCTCTCCGGCCTCGTGGACCTCTGTGACGCTCAGATCGACAGTCTCGATCGCATCATCCCGTGGATGGAGTCCCTTCCGAAGGAGATCTCTGGACTGAAATGAACGGATACAAAGGCCGGACTCGGAGCGCTGCCACCAGAAGCACAGTACTCCGGGGCCGGCCTGTGGGTTCGGCCTGCCAACGGAATTTCACGAAAATCCATTGACAGGCCGAACGATTCCGCATATACTATTAAAGCTGTCGCCTGAAGGGGCATATCATGTCCGGAATGCGACGGGGAACTAATTAAGCAAGGGCTCAGAAACTGAGACCCAGGCTACATTAAATACTGAAATCAGTCTCAGAGTGGACCACTTGCAGAGCGCGAGCATTCAAACCCAAATGCGGTGACCGTTTTACAGAAGTTCTGTTTTGGACAGAGACCAGAGTAAGTAGCCTTATCACAGGAGGTTGTTATGAATTCATACGTAGCTACAGCTTCTACAATCGACAGAAAGTGGTATGTAGTAGATGCAGAGGGCAAGACGCTCGGACGTCTTGCATCAGAGGTTGCTAAGGTTCTTCGTGGAAAGAACAAGCCAACCTACACACCGTTCCTTGACTGCGGCGATTATGTAATCATCGTAAACGCAGACAAGATCGCTGTAACCGGCAAGAAGCTGGATCAGAAGGTTTATCGCACACACTCTAAGTATGTAGGTTCCATGAAGGAGACCACACTTCGTGAGCTTCGCGATAACAAGCCTGAGAAGGTAATCGAGTATGCTGTTAAGGGTATGCTTCCTCACGGACCATTAGGCAGACAGATGTATAAGAAGCTTTTCGTATACGCTGGCGCAGATCACAAGCACCAGGCACAGAAGCCTGTTGAGCTTACATTCTAAGGGAGGATATTACAATGGCTACAAACAGAAATTACGGTACAGGTAGAAGAAAGTCTTCCGTTGCCAGAGTATACATCATGCCGGGCACTGGTAAGATCACAATCAACAAGAGAAGCCTCGACGAGTATTTCGGCCTTGATACCCTCAAGACCATCGTTAATCAGCCGATCGTTCTGACTCAGAACGAGGGCAAGCTTGACATCCTCGTAAATGTTTGCGGTGGTGGTATCGCTGGCCAGGCTGGTGCAATCCGTCACGGTATTGCAAGAGCTCTCTGCGAGATGGATGCTGAGTACAGACCAGCACTCAAGAAGGCAGGATTCCTCACCAGAGATCCGAGAATGAAGGAGAGAAAGAAGTACGGTCTCAAAGCAGCTCGTAGAGCACCACAGTTTAGTAAGAGATAATCATCTCTTCGGAGACTACTCAAAATGCTTACAAACCCCGAAAAATCAAGGTTTTTCGGGGTTTTTTGTTGCCCAAAATCTCTGTGAGCTTTGTCTCGGTTTGTCACGATTTGACAAAATTTGATGGCTTTAGCCGGGGCTTAAGAGGGGCTGAAAGCCTGTTTTGGATGCAAAAGGGGCTTAAGGAGGGGCTGAAAATTGCCTGTTTTTCGAGAAAAAGCAGAGTCATTTTCCCGCTCTGGAAAGCATGATATTTCGGATTCAAAGAGCATCGCAGAGAGCAAAATCCTTTTAACACGGTCTGTCACGATTTGACCAAATGAAAATGAATTTATAGCAGATTACATAGAGCACTGGCTCATTCTTTAAGCAGGAATGAACTGGTGCTCTTTTTTTATTTCTTTTTAAGGAGGTCAACGACGTATGGATTTCAAGGAATTCGTAAACAAGTTGGAACAGGATCTTAAGGACGCACTGTCAGAGATTTCTCCGGGTGCAGATGTAAGACAGAATTCGGTTGAGAAGCTGCAGGGCAGTTCTTATACCGGAATCAGTATCACTCCGGCAGACAGTCATGTAGGAATGAACCTGAATGCAGATCAGCTTTTTGAACAGCTGCAGGAAGGCAAATCCTATGAGGGCGTTCTGGCAATGGCAGTTACTCAGGTAGACGCAGGACTTGCTCAGGCGCCGGATGTGAATGTGGCAGACATCATGAATTATGAAACTGCCAAGCAGATGCTTTGTTTTGATGTTGTTGGTACAGAGCGCAACAAGGAGATGCTGGAGAATGTTCCTCACACCGATGTGGAGAACATGTCCATGGTGTACCGCCTGCAGTTGGATAGCAATGAGCAGGGGGCAGCTACTATCCTGATCACAAACGACATCATGGCTCAGATGGGTGTAACCAAGGAACAGCTTCATGCAGATGCACTGGAAAATGCACCTGAGATCAGACCGGCATCCTTCAAAACTATGGCAGAAGTCATGGCTGAACTGATGGGAATGCCTGCAGATGCGATGCCTGCGGATATGGCACCGCCTATGTATGTGGCGACCAATGACAGTAAGGTTCAGGGTGCCGCAGTTATGTTCTATCCGGATTTCATGGATCAGGCAGCAAAGGAACTCGGTGGAGATGTATTCATTCTTCCTTCTTCTGTGCATGAGGTTCTGTTCCTTCCGGATGATGGAACGATGAGAACTGATGAACTGAGAGAGATGGTTACCTCCATCAATGCATCTGAGGTTAGCCTGGCTGATCAGCTGACAGACAGCGTATATCACTACGATGCGGAATCGAGAACCTTTGAACTTGGAGAGAAATTTGAGGCCAGACAGGCTGAGAAGGAAGCGAAGAGTGAAGAGAAGGAAGAACGTTCTTCGGTATTAAAGGATCTTCAGAGCAAGAAGCAGGACATGGACCTGCAGCCGAAAGCAGAGCCTGGAAAGCATAAGACCAAGAGCGAACCTGCGCTGGGCTAATTGTGAGAAAGGCCTGCAATGTTATGAATAGCGAAGTAAATGAATTACAGATTTTTTCAAGTAATCAGTTCGGACAGATCAGAACAATGATTCTGGAAGAGATTCCTTGGTTTTCTGCGCTGGATGTCTGTAATGCTCTTGAGATTGGAAACAGCCGACAGGCCGTCACCAGGCTTGATGATGACGAGAAAATGACCGTCACTTTAAATGACAGTCATTCGGGACAGAGAGGCGGGGCACAGATGCTGACTTTTGTAAATGAGTCAGGATTATACGCCCTGGTTCTCAGTTCCAGAAAGCCGGAGGCGAAACAGTTTAAGAGATGGATCACCCATGAAGTAATTCCTTCAATCCGAAAACATGGTGCATATATGACAGTTCCTCTCTTGGAGCAGGTTACCAAAAATCCAGAGCTGATTACTCTCTTAGCACAGCAGCTTCTTGAAGAAAAGAAAGAGAAGGAACAGGCGCAGGAACAGCTCAAGGTGGCACAGCCGAAGGTTGAATACTTTGATCAGTTTATCAATGCCCATGATTGTACCAATATCAGAAATACTGCAAAGGAATTAGAGATTCCGGAGAGAGATCTGATCGAGTTCCTACTGAGTAAGCATTACCTGTACAGAGACCAGGAACACAAATTGATGCCTTATGCAGAATTTACTAAGAGGGGTTATTTTGTTTTGAAGGATTATTACCGGCCTAATGGCATTCAGTCGCAGTATACACTGTTTACCGCAAAGGGGAAGAATCATTTTCGCAAGCTTTTAGCGAAACAGAAAAGAGGTGAGTAGGATGACTTTGTTCACAGAAGGTCATCTGCAGGCATATGAACGTATGATGCAGCAGACCTGTAAGGATTACGGAAGCAGAAGAAACCGCGCATCAGCAGACAATAAGGCGGATAAGAAGCGGGTAGAAGCTCCTAAGAAAGCAGAGAAAGGCGGTGAACGCCGTGGCTGTAATCAGAGTTGAGAAGAATAAGAATTTTACTACGATGAGTAATTACCATCTTCGTGACAAGGAACTGAGTTTAAAGGCCAAGGGTCTGTTATCGCAGATTCTTAGCCTTCCTGAGAACTGGGATTATAGTGTCAGGGGACTGGTGGCAATTTGTCTGGAGGGTAAGGATTGTATCGTTACTACACTTCAAGAACTGGAACGCAAAGGCTATCTGGTGCGTAAACAGACCAGAGATGCTCATGGAAGGCTTGGAGGAATCGAATATGTGATATATGAAACACCTGCCTCAAACCCGAATAAGGGATTACCGCATACGGAAAAGCCGCACACGGGTAAACCGCATATGGATATGTCGGATGTGGAAAAGCCGCAGGTGGAGAACCCGCCACAATTAAATACTAATGAATCAAAGACAGAAGAAAACAAATACAGAGAGAATGTAGGAAACCGGCATAAGTTCGGTCAATATCAGAATGTCTTACTGTCTGATGAGGATTTGGAACGATTGAGGGCGGAATTTCCGGTAGATTACGAACTGCGTATTGAACGCTTGTCGGAGTACATGGCTTCCAGTGGTAAGTCGTATAAGAATCACCTGGCTACGATTCGCAGCTGGGCAAGAAAAGAAACCGGTAAAAATAAAAGTGGTGGACTTAGTTACAGCCATTCCAATTACCGCTATGAGGAGGGCGAAAGCTTATGAATGATTCTGCATCGCAGATAGCAAAGACGATCATGAACCGATTTACGGCTGAGCGACAGCCTGAAGGAAATGAATATATTGGAGAAGATGGTTTGATTTATTGTGGGAAATGCCATACGAAAGCACAGACTCGTGTGGAAATGTTCGGAGTGCAGAGAGTTGTAAATTGCATGTGCAAATGCCGCTGCGAAGAGGAAGCAGAGCGAAAGCGCCGTGAGGAAGAACAGGAACGTTTGGAACGGATCCGCAGATTAAAGTCCAGTGGAATTCAGGAGAAGCATCTCCTGGAATGGCGTTTTGATGTGGCAGACGACAATAAAGATATCCGTATGGCGAAGAAATATGTTGAGAATTGGAGTAAGGCGAAGGCAGATAACCTTGGCCTTTTATTATGGGGTGATGTTGGTACCGGAAAATCTTTTATCGCTGCCTGTATTGCAAACAGTGGGAATGTTATCTGGCAGATAGTAATGGAACTAACACAGTCGATGTAACAACAACAGAAACAAAAAGAATTCTTACCATTACAGCAACGAATCATTCACTCAGCAGTGTAATCAATAATCTCAATTTGACGGATGATGAGTGGGAGCGATATCAGATTCTGCTGGAGACGAAAGGCAACCGCCCGTATCTGTTTGAGGACGATATCTATGCAAACTATGTTGGCGAATATACTGATTACGATATTCCGGGAGAAGCGCTGACGGATGCTAAGTTTGCAAAAATGATTCATGAAGCCGAGAAATATCTGGGATACCCTTATGTATGGGGCGGCAGTAGTCCAAGCACCAGCTTTGACTGTTCTGGTTTTGTATCCTGGGTTATCAATAACTGCGGAAATGGATGGAGTGTCGGCAGGCAGACAGCCAATGGTCTGATGGGATGTTGTGATATCATTCCGAAGAGCCAGGCAAAGCCAGGTGATTTGATCTTTTTCCAGGGAACCTATGATACGGCCGGTGCCAGTCACGTAGGAATATTTGTGGGGAACGGAATGATGATCCACTGCGGTAACCCCATTTCGTATGCTTCGATTGAAACAGATTATTGGCGTGCGCACTATTATTGTATGGGACGAATTCGGTAGAAAGGAGTAATGCATGAGCGCAAAGCTTGAAAAGATTGCAGCTGAACGTGAAAGGGCACGTAAAAAGCGTGATGAGTGGGATGCAAAGGTGAAAGAATTGGATAGAAAGTATCGTGAGGAGGAGAATTCCGAGATTCATGACATGGTACATGCAGCCAATCTTACCCCTGAGCAGCTTGCAGAAATCATTCGCCTTGCAAATGCAGGCAATGTGAATCCTGAAAATCTGCAGAGGATGAATGGAACGGAGGAATAAGACATGAAATTAAAAATCAGAATGATGGCAGCTTTTATGGCACTGGTGCTTGGAACCAGTGCCTTTTCTACGCCTGCGTTTGCCTATACAGGTGAGGCTGAAAAGCAGGTTACAGAGAATTCATCTGCTTTGGCCGAGAGTAAAGAAGTGGAGACAGAAAAGAAGGAGACTCCGGTTATTGATCGAGAGAAGCCTGAAAAGAAGGATGAGACAACTTTTTCGGTTGAAGGTTTGGATTTGAGTGGTTTGAGTCTGGATGGATTAAGCCTTGAGGGGATGGATATGTATATGTCAAAATTAGTAATAGCGGAGAAACCTTCCGTTGCACAGTCGATTGCGAAGGTTATTGGTGCAAACAAACACTGTGATGGATATCTGGAGGGCAATGGGTATATTGTAAGCTGGTGCCTGGGGCACCTGATAGAACTTGCACCACCGGATTTTTATAATGAAATCTATGCAAGATGGCGGTATGAAGATCTTCCCATTTTGCCACAGACCACGGATCAGGGATGGACATATCAGGTGAGTAAATCGACCAGAAAACAGTTTTCTGTTCTTCAGAAACTGATGAAAGATTCAAGCGTGGATTCAATCTGTTTGGCGACCGATGCGGCCAGAGAGGGAGAGCTGATAGGGCGTCTTGTCTATCATCAGTGCCACTGCACGAAGCCGATGGAGCGACTGTGGATTTCATCCATGGAGGATGATGCAATCCGGGAGGGATTCCGTAATTTAAAACCTTCAAGTGAATATGATGCTTTATATGAAGCAGCCCTTTGTCGGGAGCGAGCTGACTGGATTGTCGGTATTAATGCTACCCGGCTTTTTTCATGTCTTCATGGGCAGACACTTCAGGTGGGAAGAGTTATGACACCGACCCTTGCAATGGTTGTTCTGCGGGATGCAGAAATTACAGGTTTTCATTCAGAACCATTTTATACAGTAGAAATTCAGTTAGATGATTTCAGTGCGGTTAGCGAAAAGATGAAATCAAGAGAAGAGGCAGAACAGCTGCTAGATCAGTGCAGGCGTAAGCATAGTGCCAGAGTAGTGGAGATTGAGAAAAGACAGAAAATTGAGCATGCTCCTGCCCTGTATGATCTGACAAGTCTTCAGAGAGAGGCGAATCGTATCTTTGGTTTTACGGCTCAGCAGACACTGGATTATGCTCAGTCCTTATATGAAAAGAAGCTGATCACATATCCGCGTACAGACAGCAGGTATCTGACTGAGGATATGTACGAGTTACTTCCGGACTGGATTGAAGGTGTGTCAGAGTTATTTCATGAGACTGGTTTGAGTAACGACCTGAAGGTGAGACAGGTAACGAATAGTAGTAAGGTTACAGATCACCATGCAATTATTCCGACCAGAAGTTTTAAAACAATTGTTTTGAACGAGCTTCCATTTGGAGAGCAGCAGATATGTACTTTGATTGCTGCGAGATTCGAGGTGGCGGTTTCGGATGATTACAAATACAAGGAAACAACACTGACTCTGGAATGCGGATCAGCGAACTTCTCCTCAAAATGTGTAGAAGTTGATCAGGAAGGCTGGAAAGCCATTCAGAAAATGTATCTGAAAAAAGAAAAGGCAGATAAAGAACTGGCAGTGCTTCCTGATATTGACGAAGGAGATGTTTTCCCTGTTCGTAATTGTCTGATCAAAGAGGGAAAGACTACTCCTCCGAAGCATTACACTGAGGACTCCTTATTATCCGCCATGGAAAATGCGGCAGATGTATCGGCTGATGTAGAACGGAAAGGTATTGGAACGCCTGCGACAAGAGCCGGTATTATCGAGAAAATGGTTCAGAAGGGATATATCAGCCGTAAGGGAGATAAGAAAACAAAATATCTGATTGCAACAGAAAAAGGAATTGCCCTGATTACGGTTGTCCCGGAACAGATTCAGTCAGCATCTATGACTGCAGATTGGGAGGAAAAGCTTTTGAAAATCGAAAGAGGTAGTTATCGCAGTTCTGATTTTATGGATGAGATAACGGAGATGGTGTCTGGCCTGGTTAAGGAATGCCATAGCGGAAAAGGGTCTGAAATCCTTCTACCACAAAAGGGAAAATCCATTGGGAATTGTCCGGCCTGTGGATCTGAGGTAGTAGAAAGGAATAAGGGCTGGTTCTGTAGTAATCCGGAATGCCATTTCATGATCTGGAAAGAAAATCATTATTTCAGAAAAATTGGCAGGGGGATGACACCGCAGATTGCAGAGCAGCTTGTGAAAAAAGGAAAGGTTTTCCTGAGTGGCTGTGTATCTGCCAGAACAGGAAAATTCTATGATGCAACTGTTGTAATGCATACAAAATCAGATGGAAGTCCTACTTATGAGATGAGATTTCCGGATTCTAAGCAGATGTGAGGTGGATATGAGTTCAAGTAATTATCATTTAACTCTAGCTGAGCAGGAGACAGTCATTTTGTTCGACAACGAGATCGATACTGCAAAGGTTTATACACATGATGCCAGATTAATTCGCAAACTTAAGGAACTTGCAGAAAACTATCCGGAACAGTTTCTCTTGCTGAGCAAAGGACCACAAAAGGCAGTAACCTATCGAGTTCCTAAGAGGTGTGTTGGTATTCGGGCACCCTATGATGAAAACAGAAGAAACAGGCAGATCCAGGATGCTAAAGTCAAAGGTCTGCCATTTTCAAATAATAGTAAGGAGGCAGATATAGATGGCGATGAATGACAAAATTCAGAAATGGGATGAGGTAAATGGAGCTGCATCTCAGGATGAAAAGATGGTGGCATTTCTGGAAAGTGCGACAGATTCCTATGCGATTCTGCAGCTTCGCTGGGGGGATGATACCCGTGATGAACAGTTTGCATCCTATTCCAGATTGCAAAAGATGGGGAAGGAGACCAGCTATGAAAAGTCAAGCATAGATTAGCAGAAAATTACCTTTTTTATCAGTGGCTATAAAAGGGTAACTCTAACAGAGCTCCCCAAAGGGTGCTTTTCAAAATCTACTATGATCTCGAGTTAGAGCTTACTCAAGATTGAATGCCACATCATCCGTCAGCATCTTAAAAAGGATTCTGACGAGTTTGCCGGCACAATGCCCCAGAGCATTATAGTGGTTCCGGCCTTCAGCCATCTTGGCATCGTAGTAAGCCTTGAAGGTGTTGTTGTTCTTAACTACATTGTGAGCTGCGTTGATCAATGCATACCGGAGAACCCGGGAGCCACGTTTAGACATTCTTGTGTGGCTGGCATTGAAATTTCCAGACTGATATATAGAAGGATCCAGTCCGGCAAATGCAAGCAGCTGACAGGGCTTTGAAAAGCGATGAATATCGCCAATCTCGCCCAGGATCATTCCGCCATTGATATATCCGATGCCTGGAAT